>JAIERY010000173.1 GCA_019746425.1 Cytophagaceae bacterium | reverse complement strand
AAAGACATTGAATTAAATTTATTTAAATCAAGTGGTTAAATGTGTTAAAGTAGAACTAATATAATAATAAAGCTTTTGCTTTTAAAAATCAACCGGTTACATAAGGAGAAACACATTACCGATCAACAGAATACTTTACTAATTAACAAAGCAAACGGTTTGATTGATATACTTGGTAAATGCGAAAGAATCAGAAATACCCCCATACCTATTGCTTATGCATTTCTTTTAAAGTTTTTTATAGTAGTGTATGTGGTAATTCTCCCTATTGGGATGCTTCATGATCTTGGATGGTGGACTATCCTATTGGTGGCTATACTTTATTATATTCTGATGAGCATTGTCCTTATTGCTGAAGAAATAGAAGAACCATTTGGTCAGGATATGAACGATCTGTCAACAGATGAAATGGCTCAGAATATAGAACGTAATATTAAAGAAATTTACAATTCTAAAGAAGGATGAATCTGTTAGATAAAATTAAACATGTTGAAACTCATCCTTTGAAAATACCAATAGATGTTCTATCAGATATTGTTGCTGTTGGATTATTTTGGAACATTACCTATTATCCGGACTTGCAATAGCCTTGGTTCCGATCCTGCGATATTATCGTAGGATTGTAAAAAACCTATTGAAGAGAAGGACAAAGATTACTTATAAAGACCCTGTTACCGGCAATGTTTTACAGTTTATCAGCAATATGTTTTATTGCTCTCCCCTTACCATTTGCCTGCTATATAAATGCAGATGAAATTTGGAGGTCTTATTTAAACAGCTCAAACAGAATTTTGAATTGAATTATTTTTCTCGGACAGCTCAGAAGGAATCAAAACTCAGATATGGATAGCGCTCATAGGAAATTTGCTCTTTACAGTCATTCACCAACAGGTGCGGGAAGCTGAGCAATTTATAACGATGGTAAATATGGCCTCCAATAATCTTGGATTGCTTTGTCTCGTTAATAAAAACGAAAAAACTTGGATCAACAGAAGGGATATGAAAATAGTACACTAAAAATATTTCAAAACATGAAGCGGGTTTTTGAATCCAAACAAAAATCCCCTTAACTTTTTACTTTAACCCCTGTTTCTTGTAATATTGATTTTAGTCGGATGACAGTAAATTAAAATTACAAAACAGCCTGGCGCACCTTAGTCAGCTTCACCAACAAATCTTCCAAAAGATCTAGTTGCAGCATATTCGCTCCGTCGGATTTTGCTTCAGAAGGTTTGGGATGAGTCTCGATAAATATTCCATCAGCGCCTACTGCGATGGCTGCCTTAGCAATGGTTTCAATTAAAGCAGGCTTTCCTCCTGTCACTCCTGATGCCTGGTTGGGCTGCTGCAAAGAATGAGTTACATCCATTACTACAGGAACATTATTGCTTCTCATCTCCGGTATATTTCTGTAATCCACCACAAGGTCTGTATAACCAAAAGAATTTCCTCTGTCTGTCAGTATCACATTCTCATTCCCTAAGGACTTGATTTTTTCTACGGCAAACTTCATTGCCTGTCCGGATAAGAATTGCCCTTTTTTAACATTGACTACTTTACCGGTTTTTGCAGCAGCAACAAGCAGATCTGTTTGTCTGCAAAGGAAGGCTGGTATCTGCAGCACATCCACATATTGCGCCGCCAGTGCCGCTTCTTGCGATTCATGGATGTCGGTAATGGTAGGAACATTGAACTTCTCTCCTACCTCTTTTAAAATCTCCAGCGCCTTCAAATCTCCGATACCGGTAAAAGAATCAAGCTTGGTGCGATTCGCTTTTTTATAAGAGCCCTTAAAAATATATGGAATGTCCAGGCGCGTGGTGATCTCGTTAATTCTTTCTGCAATACTCAAAGCCATTTCCCGGCCTTCGATGGCGCATGGACCAGCGATGAGGAAGAAATTGTTGGTTTTGGATTTCCGGAGTTTGGGAATGTTGATCATATTTTAGTTGGCAGTTGGCAGTTGGCAACGAGCAAAATTGCCTATTGCCAACCGCCAACTGCGTATTATTTTTCAAGCACGAAATTAAGAAATATATTCCTCTAAAATGCCAGACATATGAAATAATACAATATATCCATATATTTGCTGTTCAAAAAAAATAAACCCAAATGAGCAGTAACGTTCAGGAACCAAAAAAAGGCGGTGGTAAAAGAGGATTAATCATAGCCTTCATCATTATTTTATTAGCCATCAATGGAGTTCAGCTATGGCTGAACCTCAGCAAAACAGATGAGATAGAGAAGAAAGACATGACCATTGCTGAGCAAAAGATAGAGATCACCAATAAGAAAAAAGAGCTTGACCAGGTGATTGCCGATCTTGAGCAGAAGAAGCAGGAGCTTGCTGCTTTGGGAGCTGACACCACCAGATTAGGTCAGGAATTGGCAGAATTGAAAAAAGAGAGAAATGTATTGGCTAAACAGGTTAGGATCAACAAGAACAAATATGATGAACTGGAGGCCCGGATATTCGAAGCCAACAAGCTAAGAGATCAGGCTGAAGCACAAGTGGCTTACTGGAAGAATGTGGCAGCTATGCTGGACAGCACCAATAGGGAGCTCAAGGCTGAAAAAGAGCGTTTTATAGACTCTTTAAAGCGTTTGAATTTTACAGCAGAACAGTTACAGGAAAAAGTAGCCATTGCTTCGGTAATGAGAGCTGAAAACATCAAATTTGAGGCGGTTAGCCATAAAGGCAAAGCAAAAGCAGGCACTGAATTCAAAGCAAAGGCTTTAGAAAAATTAAGAATAACTTTTAACCTCGGGGACAATAAAATCGCCAAAATTGAAAATAAAGTGGTTTATCTGAGAGTGGTTGAATCTGACGGTTCTGTGCTTTTTGATGAAACTACAGGCGGAGGAACCTTTGAATTTGAAGGAAAACAAATCCCTTATACTGCCAAAACGGATATTTTATTTGACAATAAAAAGCCTCAGGGATCTTATACCTACATCAAAGGCAGTCCTTATAAACCGGGTAAACATACGATTGAACTGTATTGTGAAGGCTTTTTAATAGGCCAGGGCGTATTGAATATTAAGAAATAAACCTTATAAACTCATAAAAAAAGCCCCTAAAGGGGCTTTTTTTATGAGTTATCCCTTCCCTGCTTAAACTATTTTATTTCCCGTGAATGTTGTGGTTTTCAGCAATAATGGCTAAATTTGCATCCCTTAATTTAATTTAAATTAAAAAAATAAACGTTTCATGATATTAAAAAACTACGAGACAGTATTCATTTTAACTCCCGTTTTGTCTGATAGTCAGATGAAGGATACTGTAGAAAAATTCAAGCAAGTGCTGCTTGACAACAAAGCACAGATAGTGAACGAGGAGAACTGGGGATTGAAAAAGCTTGCTTATCCAATCCAGAACAAATCAACTGGTTTTTATCAGTTATTTGAATTTAAAGCTTCTACTGAAGTGATCAACACTTTAGAAGTTGAATTCAGAAGAGATGAAAGAGTAATGAGATTCTTAACGACTGTCTTAGACAAGCATGCTCTTGAGTATAACCTTAAGAGAAAGAAAGGCGAATTCAATAAGAAGTCTTCAGAAAAAGTTGAGAAAACAGAAAAAGTAGAAAGAGAGGGATAATATGACACTAGTAAACGAACCGGTAAACAGACCAGAAAACCGCAAGAAATTCTGCAGATTCAAGAAGAGCGGTATTCAATATATAGACTACAAGGATGCTAACTTCCTTTTAAAGTTTGTAAATGAGCAAGGTAAAATTTTACCTAGAAGACTTACAGGAACAAGCCTGAAGTTCCAGAGAAAAGTTTCTCAGGCAGTTAAAAGAGCGAGACATCTTGCCTTGCTTCCTTATGTTACAGATTCATTAAAATAATCGGAGGTCACCATGGAAGTATTATTAAAAGAAGATATCAAAGGACTGGGTTATAAGAATGACCTGGTAAAAGTAAGACCTGGTTACGGTAGAAATTTCCTTATCCCAAGAGGGTTAGCGGTAATGGCTACAGACTCCAACAGAAAACTTATTTCAGAAAACGTAAAGCAGGCTGCACACAAAGCTGAAAAGCTGAAGAAAGACGCTGAAGGTATAGCAGAAAAAATCGGTACTGCGGTACTTGAGATTAAAGCTAAAGTCGGTGAAAGCGGAAAAATTTTCGGAGCTATCACTGCGCTGCAGATTTCTGACGCTTTAAAAGATAAAGGATTTACCGTAGACAGAAAGAAAATCGGCTTCAAAGGTGAAGTGAAAGAAGTAGGAGAATATACTGCAGTTCTTGATCTTCATAAAGAAGTGAAAAAAGAAGTTAAATTTAAAGTTGTAGCTTCTTAAGGAAGTTCAACAGAATAATATTTAAAGTCTTCCTGCAAAACGGGAAGACTTTTTTTGTCTTATGGAATTCAGAACCCCCATCCGTATCACCCCCACTTCGGTCAGGATAGATCATTCTACCAAAATCCTGACTCTTGGCTCATGCTTTGCGAGCGTGATGGGCAAAAAACTTTATGAGAATAAATTCCAGGCAAAAATTAATCCATTCGGCATTATCTTCAATCCTATTTCCATTTTAAAAGTATTGGAAATTTCTGCAGAGGGGAAAAACACTTTTAAAAATTCCTACATTCAAAACGATGACATCTGGTGTAATTATGACCTGCATTCTGACTGGAGTTCGGCAAACAAAGAAGAACTGGATCAGAAACTTAGTTATCTTATCTCTACCATACACGCTTATATTAAGACCAGTCAGGTTATAATCCTTACCTTCGGAACAGCTTTTATATACCGGCTTTTAAGCACTAAGGCAGTAGTAGCCAATTGCCACAAAATTCCTGCTACCTGTTTTCAGAAAGAAATGCTTTCTCCGGTAGAAATTGTAGAGGTTTTTGAAAAAACTTATACTAAAATTAAAAGTCTTAATCCATCCATCAAATTTATTCTTACAGTAAGCCCGGTCAGGCATATAAAAGAAGGCATTGAGCAAAACGCCTTAAGCAAGGCTGTATGCAGGGTGGCATGTTCCCTCATTGAGCAAAAGCACAAAGACATAGAGTATTTTCCCAGCTACGAAATTATGATGGATGATCTGAGAGATTACAGATTTTATAAAGAGGATATGATTCATCCGACCGAACTGGCTGAAAATTATATATGGGAAATATTTTTAGAAAAATATTGCAGCGCAGGAACAGTGGATCTTCTGAAAGAATGGGAATCTGTAAAAAAAGCAATAGAGCATAAAGCTTTTCATCCCGATTCACAAGCCCACCAGCATTTTTTAAAAGAAACAATCGTTAAACTTCGCAGGTTAAGTACTTCGATCAATGTGGAAGAAGAAATTCAAAAATTGGAAAAACAGATAAATAAGAAGTGAGTAATGAGTGCTGAGTACTGAGGATTTTTCTTAGTACTCAGCACTCATTACTCAGCACCATAAGTTATGTCTAACAAAAAAGATAATCCCAACCGTCTCATAAAGCAAACGAGCCCTTACCTTCTTCAGCATGCGTACAACCCTGTCGATTGGTATCCCTGGGGAGAAGAAGCTTTGAAGAAAGCGAAGGAAGAAGATAAGCCCATCATCATGAGCATAGGATATTCAGCATGTCACTGGTGTCATGTGATGGAAAGGGAGTCGTTTGAGAATGAAGAGATCGCTTCTTTAATGAATAAGCTTTTTGTAAACATTAAAGTAGATCGTGAGGAAAGGCCCGATGTAGACCAGATCTACATGGATGCTTTGCATAGCATGAATATCCAGGGTGGCTGGCCGCTCAATGTATTTCTGATGCCTGATGCCAAACCTTTTTATGGAGGAACCTACTTCCCTCCTTCCCATTGGATACATTTATTAAACCAGATTGGCGTAGCTTTCAAAGATCAGCGGGAAGCCCTGGAAAAATCGGCAGAAGACTTTACAAGGGTGCTGAATTATTCTGAAGTATATAAGTATGGCCTTGAAGACAAGAGTGCTTCTTTTACCAAAGAAGACCTGGATGAAATATTTCCTAACCTGGAAAAGAAATTTGACAAGCGCCTTGGAGGAACCGGACAGGCGCCCAAATTTATGATGCCTTCCATTTATTTATTTTTATTAAGACATTATCATACTACTAAAAATGAATCGGCCCTGCAGCATGTAAAGCTCACGCTGGACAAAATGGCTTATGGAGGAATCTATGATCAGATCGGAGGAGGTTTTGCCAGATATTCTACCGATGCAGAATGGTTTGCACCGCATTTTGAAAAAATGCTTTATGACAATGGGCAGTTGTTAAGCCTTTATTCAGAAGCATATACTATCACCCAATCTGAACTATATAAAAATATAGTTTATGAAACCATTGAGTGGCTAGGAAGAGAAATGATTAATCCTGAGGGTGGATTTTATTCTGCCCTTGATGCCGACAGCGAAGGAGAAGAAGGAAAGTTTTATATATGGACAGACAAGGAAATAGATAAGGTATTAAAAAAAGATGCTCCTTTATTCAAGGAATATTATAATATGGAAGCCAATGGGAACTGGGAACATGATTACAATATCCTTCACCGGAAGCTCTCTGATCTTGCCTTTGCAAATAAACATAATATAGAAGAAACGGCGTTGACAGCAATAATCAGAAAATGGAAACAAATACTCCTCGAAAAAAGAAACCAAAGAATCAAACCCGGACTTGACGATAAGATACTTACTTCCTGGAATGGCATTATGTTGAAAGGATTGGTAGATGCATACAGAATTTTTGATGAGCCGCTATTTTTAGAGCTGGCAGAAAAAAATGCACAGTTTATGAAAAATAAAATTCAAAGTAATGATAAGCTTTTCCACTCTTATAAAAATGGAAAAGCCAGCATAGACGGATACCTGGAAGACTATGCTTTTGTCATACAAGGATATATTGCCTTGTACCAGGCAACTTTTAATGAAGCCTGGCTGCTGAATGCAAAAAATCTTACACAATACGTCATGGATCATTTCTATGATAAAGAAGAACAGATGTTTTTCTTTACCGCAGACAACTCTGAAAAATTAATTGCCAGAAAAAAAGAATTGTTTGACAATGTGATACCCGGCTCAAATTCCGTAATGGCTACTAATCTGTATTGGCTATCTATTTATTTTGAAAGAGAGGATTATTTAGATATAGCGCTCAGCATGCTCGCCAAAATAAAAAAATTATTAATCGCAGAGCCTTCCTATACCTCCAACTGGGGATCACTGTTTACTTACCAGGTAAATCCTACCGCTGAAATTGTAATCTCTGGAAAAAGTTGTTTAGAATACAGAAAGCAACTGGATAAACATTTTTTACCCAATAAAATCCTGGCAGGAACCAAAGACAAAAGCTCTTTGTCTCTTTTAGAAGGCAGAGAACCTTCTGATGGGAAAACCATGGTGTATGTATGCTATAACAAGACTTGTCAGGTACCGGCAGATACTATAGATAAAGCCATGAAAACAATAAAGTAATCAGGTAAATAACATACTTGATATGGATAACTATTGATGAGAAGGCTTTATTAAAGATAAATTTATCGCTAATTTATTGCCTTAATTCCTGAACAGTGGGGGACAATTTATACAATAATACGGACAAAAATTCTTATGCAGATGTAATTTTGCCTCTGCCCCTTCCTAAGCTGTTTACTTATCTTATTCCAGCTGAGTTAATGCCTCTGGCTATTCCGGGCGCCAGGGTAATCGTTCCTTTTGGCAAGAAAAAAATTCTTACAGGAATAATTGGAAGCACCCACTCCAATAAGCCTTCCATTTATGAGGCGAAAGAAATTATCGAAATACTTGATGAATACCGCAGCGTTAATCCAAAACAGCTTGAATTATTTCAATGGATGGCGGATTACTATATGTGTACTTTGGGAGAAGCGCTTAACGCTGCTTTGCCTACAGGATTAAAACTAAACAGTGAGTCCAAAATACAACTTCATCCTGAACTGAAAGAGGAAACAACAGAGTTCAATGCTAAAGAAAACACACTCATAGAAATTCTTAAGTATAAAGAAAATTTAAGCTATCAGGATGCGGCCAAACTGCTGGGACAAAAAAACATCAACGCTATCATAAAATCTTTAAGTAAAAAAAATGCCATTATTTTATTTGAAGAAGTAAAAGATAAATACAGTCCTAAGAAAGTAAAAAAAGTAAGACTATCTCCTGAATATACATCTAAAAAAAATATTGAAGCGCTTTTAAACACCTTAGAGAAAAAACCCAAACAAAGCGACGTCATTCTGAAATACCTTCAAAAGGTTCCGGCATTTGAAAAACCGGAATTAAATGAGGAAGGGATAGAAAAAGGAATTTTTATAAATACACTGGAAAGCGAGTCAACCTACAATACATTATTAAAGAAAAAAATATTTGAAGAATTTGAAATCATTATTTCAAGGTTTGAAGAGTATGATGGCAACATACCGGGACATATAAACCTCACAGCAGAGCAGGAAAAAAAGAAAGAAGAGATCCTGGACATTTTTAATAAAAAAGAAGTAACACTTTTACACGGCATTACCGGAAGCGGAAAAACTGAAATATTTATTGAAGTAATTAAAAGAGCGCTTGAGGGAGGTTCTCAGGTTTTATACCTGCTTCCTGAGATTGCGCTTACCACTCAGATTGTAACGAGACTTCAGAAAATATTCGGAAAAAAAATGGGAGTATACCATTCTAAATTTTCAGATAATGAAAGAGTAGATGTATGGAAAGGTATTGCCTCTGGTCAGCTTTCATTTGTGGTAGGAGTACGCTCTTCGGTTTTTCTTCCCTTTGATAACCTGGGATTAATTATTATTGACGAAGAGCATGAAGCCTCCTACAAGCAATATGATCCTTCTCCAAGGTATCATGCCAGAGACACTGCCTTAATGCTTGCCAAAATCCATCATGCCAAAACCTTACTGGGCTCTGCTACTCCTTCTATAGAAAGCTACTATAATTGCCGCGAAGGAAAATGGGGACTTGTATCAATCCATAAACGATATGGAGAAGCTGTTTTACCGGAAATAATTTTAAGCAATACCAGAAAAGAAAAAAGAGACAGGCGAATGAAAAACGAGTTTTCTGAGCTCCTGCTTCAGGGAATTCAAAACAGTCTTGACAATAAAGAGCAAGTAATCTTATTTCAGAATCGCCGCGGTTATGCACCTTATCTTTATTGTGAAGACTGCGCGCATATTATCAAATGTCAAAACTGTGCCGTAAGCCTTACCTACCATATGTATTTAAATGAGCTGAGATGTCACTATTGCGGGCACCATGAATCAGTTCCCGGCCAATGTGAAGCATGCGGCTCTGCTAAAATCAAAACGGTGGGATTCGGAACAGAAAAACTGGAAGAGGAAATAAAATTATTTTTTCCGCATACGAATGTAGATCGTATGGATTTAGACACTACGCGTAAAAAAAATGCCTATCAAAAAATAATTTCCGATTTCGAAAAACGACATACCGATATTTTAATAGGCACGCAAATGGTAAGCAAAGGCCTGGACTTTGACCATGTCAACCTTGTCGGAATTTTTGATGCAGACAGGATGATTCACTTTCCTGACTTCCGTTCACACGAAAGAGCTTTTCAAATGATGGTGCAGGTAAGCGGACGTTCCGGCAGACGTGAAAAAAAAGGGAAAGTAATTATTCAGACCAATGATCCTGCCAATGCGATATTTGATAAAGTGATACATCAGAATTATGAAGCCTTCTACGAAGAAGAAATTATGGAAAGGAAAAAATTCCATTACCCGCCATTTACCCGAATGATAAAAATAACAGTAAAAGATCCTGACCGGCAAAAATGTAAAAGCGCTGCAGAATTACTTCATAGCCGCATATTAAAACACCTCGGAAAGGAACGCGTGCTGGGACCTGAAATCCCATTGATAGAAAAGCTGAGAAACAATTTTCTGATGGATATATTTATCAAACTGGAAAAAGGTAAAGTAAATGCGGGCGCTGTTAAGTCTTTTATACTTCAGGAGATGCAGCTATTGCTTGCCATCAAAGATTATAAAGATACACAGGTGGTAGCAGATGTAGATCCGGTATGATGTAGTTGTAAAGTTTAAGGTTGAAAAGATTTAAAAGTTCGAAGAACATAAAGTGATCATTTACTACAGACTTTAAACTTTAAAACATTCAAACTTTCCAACTTTAAATATCGCATTCTCCCCTAAAATCCTTATATTTACCATCCCTGTTAACAAAAGAATAGTCTTATGAATCTACTGAAGAATCTTTTAATTCTTGTGATATCCCTATCGGTCATTTCCTGCTCGAGTGATGAGGAGAGAGAAGTAAAAAATACAGACAACAATAAAGTCGCTGCTCCTGAGCCTAAGAAAGAAGAGAAAAAGAAAGAGCTGTTGAAAGAAGATGAATATGAAGAGACAAAAGTGGATCTGGGTTTATCAAAGGAAGATCAGAATCTTTTAATGCTTTCGGAGACTTTTCCAATGGGAACACACTTCAAGTCTATTCATTCCAAAATGCCGGAGTTTAAAGGGATAAGACCGGAAGGAGGGTCTGATGATCTTGCTGCTCAGGGCCTGACTGAATCAAAAAATAAAGTTACGTTTTTAGGAAAGCCTGCAGATCTGGAATTTAATTTCAAAAATGACTCTCTCTACAGTTATTATTTTACTATCACCGAAACTGATTTTAACAAATCAGAAAAATTATACAGAGGGATCAAGCAATTCTACAATAAAAAGATTGGCCAGGGAAAAGAGATCGGCGCGGAAGAAGAAACAAGGGATAAAAAGACCTGTGTGTGGACGGAAAAATCTTCTTATGGTATACTTACCTACAATTTAAATACCGGACTTATTTCCTGGGGATTTCAGAACAGTAAGCCTGATGATATTAACTTTTAGTCTTCAATTTCTTTCCTTCTGTTTTCTGTATAGTCCATTCTTCATTCAGTAAAGTAATGGAATGATGCGCTGTCATATCATAAGCGCAAGGTACTACAGAAACATAATTATTAGCCAGTGCCCACTCATCTGTATCTTCGGCATTGTCGTGATTGGCAAAGCTTCCATTCATCCAGAAATATCGTCTGCCATGAGGATCGAGACGCTCTTCAAAATTTTCCTGCCATTTAGCCCGCGCCTGTCTGCATATTTTAATTCCCTTAATTGCTTTGTTTGACTTCGATGGAATATTCACATTCAGAGCCACTCCTTTGGGAAGACCGGTTTTCAAAACCTGCTGTGCAATTTTCTTCACGTACTCATGACAATGAGAAATGTCCGCATTGGGCGAATAATCACAAAGAGAAAAACCTATAGATGGCAATCCTTCGAGTGCCGCTTCAATGGCCGCTGACATAGTACCCGAATATAATACACTGATGGAAGA
>JAIERY010000372.1 GCA_019746425.1 Cytophagaceae bacterium | reverse complement strand
TATAAAAGTCTCGTTTTAAATATAAAATCTTCTTTTCAACAGGCTAATACAGCCGACCGTAAAACAGTATCTTATAAACAGGCTCAGCACATTGGAGTAATGATATGGAATCCGGATCAGCAATTTAATTCTACTATAAATTTCTTTATAAAAGAGCTGAATGATGAAGGCAAACTGGTTCAGGTAATTGTTTATAACACCAAGAAAAATCCTCAAGCTTATGATTTTCCACATCACACATTTGATTTAAGAGATTTTGACTGGAAAGGAGATATAAAAAACCAAGTTATCGACAAATTTATAAAAACTCCTTTCGACTATTTATATTCTATTAATATTTTGCCATTTTTGCCTTTTAAATTTATTCTGCAGAAAAGTAAAGCAAAATGCAGGATTGGAAAGTTTGAAAAAGAAGCAAATCTGGATTTTATGATCGAATTAGGCAAAGATCAGCATCTGGATATACTTCTTGACCAGTTGATAATTTATTCTAAAAAATTAAGGACAGATGAATAGCAGATTTATTGGAACGGGCGTGGCTCTGGTAACACCTTTTAAAGCAGATCATTCAATTGATTTTGAGGGTTTGAAAAATCTGGTGGCCCATGTTTCCAAAGGAGCAGATTACCTGGTAGTGCATGGTACAACAGGTGAATCAGCCACCACCACACTGAAAGAGAAACAGGAGATATTAGACTTCATTATCAAAGAAAATCATAAGAAACTGCCGGTAATGGTCGGTATAGGTGGAAATAACACTACGGAGTTAATTTCCCGCATGAACAGCTGTAACCTGAAGGGCGTTGAGGCAATTCTGTCTGTATGTCCGTATTACAATAAACCTTCCCAGGAAGGGATTTATCAGCATTATAAAGCTATTGCTGAAAATTCCCCTTTACCCATTATGTTGTACAATGTACCTGGAAGAACCGGGGTAAATATGAAGCCTAAAACTGTAAAAAGACTGGCAGAGATTGAAAATATTTTCGGGATCAAAGAAGCATCAGGCGACATAGTACAGGCGTTGGAAATAAGTAAAATAAACCGTAAAGATTTTCTATTGATTTCGGGAGATGATATGCTTACGGTTCCTATGATCGCTATTGGAGGAAAGGGAATCATTTCTGTGATAGGCAATGCATTCCCTGTTGAATTTGGTGAAATGGTAAATGCAGCGCTGAAAAATGATTTTGTAAAAGCTGCCGAAATACAAAGAAGTTTTACAGAAATCAATCCTTTGCTTTATGAAGAAAGCAATCCGGTAGGAATTAAACAGACTCTTGAAATACTTGGAATATGTAAAGGAAATGTGAGGTTGCCACTTGCAAAGGCTTCTGAACAGCTGGGCAGTAAAATTGAAAAGGTTATATCATCTGTAGCTATAAAATAAAAAAGTCCGCCGGTGGCGGACTTTTTTTTATCTTACAATTAAGTGTTTTTCTTATCCTGAATCTCCACTCTAATTTCCTGAGCAAGATTTTTTAGCTCTTGCATTCCTTTTCTCACTCTGGTACCTGCCGCTGCGTTTTCCTTTTCATAAAACTTTACGAAGTCCGGTTCCAGGGACGCTACAAGATTTTTCAGTTGTTCAAATCTTTTCATTAGTATAAAAATTTAGGTTAGAAATTGATTTTCGGTTAATTAGAGGCTCTAATTTAATAATTAAAAAACGATATCCAAAAGTAAATACTGGGAAATTAAAGGTTTTTCCCAGTTAATTTACATTTACCCATTATTAATACCCTCATTTTAAGGTGCTTATACTAAAACCCCTTAAACCGAAATATTCGTTAAATTCTTTACGTATGCGCCACTTTTTAGCTTTTTAGCCACTTCTTCAAAAGCAGCAATTGTCTGATCCACATCAGCTAACGTGTGTACGGCAGTAGGGATTAAACGAAGCATCATCACGTCTTTTGGAACGACAGGGTAAATTACAATGGAGCAGAAAATTCCATAATTCTCACGAAGGTCAATAATCATCTGACTTGCCTCTATTTCATTTCCGCTGAGTATTACAGGAGTAACAGGAGATTCTGTACGGCCAATGTTAAAACCTTTTGCCTTAAGTCCGTTTTGCAAAGCTTTTACCACTTTCCAGAGATTATCTTTTAATTCAGGTTTGGTTCTTAGCAGTTCTAAGCGCTTCATACCACCAATTACAAGAGCCATTGGAAGAGTTTTCGCAAAAATCTGAGAACGTGTATTATATTTTAAATATTCAATTACGTTTTCTGTACTGGAAATAAATCCGCCTATGCTTGCCATTGATTTGGCAAAAGTAGAGAAATAAAGATCGATCTGATCCTGAACTCCCTGCTCCTCACCTGCTCCTGCACCGGTTTTTCCCATGGTGCCAAAACCGTGAGCATCATCAATCAATAAACGGAATTGGAAATCTTTCTTAAGTGCAGCGATCTCTTTCAGTCTACCCATATCTCCTGCCATACCAAACACTCCCTCAGAAATAACAAGGATTGCGCCTTTAGTATCCTGAACTATTTTAGTTGCTCTTTCAAGCTGCTTTCTTAAATTTTCTACATCGTTATGTGCAAAGACAAATCTCTTACCCTGGTGAAGTCTTACTCCATCCACGATGGAAGCATGAGATTCTGCATCATATATAACTACATCGTGGCGATCCAATAAGGCATCAATTACAGACATGATACCCTGATATCCGAAATTGATAAGCATGGTATCTTCTTTGCCGACAAACTCAGACAACTGATCTTCAAATTGCTCAATCAGGTTAGAGTTTCCAGACATCATTCTGGCTCCCATAGGATAAGCCAGACCATATTCCTTTGCACCTTCTGCATCCGCTTTTCTGACTTCCGGATGATTTGCTAGTCCGAGATAATTATTTAAACTCCAGTTAAGAACTTCTTTCCCTCTAAATTTCATACGGGGGCCGATTTCGCCCTCTAATTTTGGAAAAGTAAAGTAACCATGTGCCTGTTGAGAATGCTTTCCTAGCGGCCCTCTGTTAAGCTGTAATTTCTCAAATAAATCCAATGTAGTGTAGTTTTTAGTGGGTAAATACTTAATGTCACGCAAATGTACACATTTTAAAGACTTAAGTCAAAGTCGGAAATTTAAAAAAAAGGACTGTTATTGATATAAAATATTATTTCTTAACTATTTAAAGTCCAAATCAGGAATTATTTAAAATATCTGATTTTATGATTTTTCACGCTAATTATTTTTTTGAGGAATATTTTATGCATTTTTAAATCAAGACTTGTATACCTCCAATTCTAAATATTCTTCAGAATTTTAAATGACAAAGATTCAAAAATTATTAATTGCCAATAGGGGAGAAATTGCTTTAAGAGTTATCCGCTCCGCTAAAGAAATGGGAATAAAAACAGTGGCTATATACAGCGAAGCGGACAGAAATTCCCTGCATGTGAGAAATGCAGATGAAGCATATTGCATAGGCCCTCCTCCGTCTGCGCAATCCTATCTCAATATTCAGCAGATCATTCAGGTATGCAAAAAGGCTAAGGTAGATGCCATACATCCGGGTTACGGCTTTCTCTCTGAAAACGCTGAGTTTGCTGCAGAGGTAAAAAAGAACAAGATAATATTTATCGGGCCTTCTCCGCAATCCATAGAAATAATGGGAAGCAAGCTCGCTGCAAAAGATGCAGCCTCGAAATTTAAAATCCCTATGGTACCCGGAGGAGACAAGGCTGTTAAATCGGTGGAAGAAGCCAGAAATATTTCTCAGAAAATTGGCTATCCTGTACTCATAAAAGCCAGCGCCGGCGGAGGAGGAAAAGGTATGCGGATTGTAGAAGATGATTCGCAATTGGAAGAAAATATGAAGAGGGCAACCAGCGAAGCTTTGTCCGCCTTTGGAGACGGATCTGTTTTTATAGAAAAATACATCTCCTCCCCCAAACATATTGAAATACAAATACTGGGAGACCAGCATGGAAATATTATTTATCTCTTTGAGCGGGAGTGTTCCATTCAGCGGCGCTATCAGAAAGTGGTTGAAGAAGCGCCTTCCTCTGCCATCACTCCACAAGTGAGAGAAGCAATGGGAAAAGCAGCAGTGGATGTGGCAAGATCCTGTAATTATTTCAGCGCAGGAACTGTAGAGTTTATACTTGATGAAAACCTGAATTATTATTTTCTGGAAATGAACACCAGGCTGCAGGTAGAGCATCCGGTTACCGAAATGATTACAGGAATAGACCTGGTAAAGGAGCAGATAAAAATCGCTCAGGGAGAAAAACTACAATACAAACAGGAAGATCTAAGCATAAGAGGACATGCTATTGAACTGAGAGTTTACGCCGAAGATCCTTCCAATAATTTTCTTCCCGACATAGGGAAATTAAAAACTTATGAAAGGCCTCAGGGGCCCGGTATCAGGGTCGATGATGGTTATGAAGAAGGCATGGATATTCCTATCTATTACGACCCAATGATAGCTAAGCTGGTCGTACATGCTTCCACCAGGGCAGAAGCTATTGAAAGAATGATACGTGCCGTTCAGGAATATAAAATTTCAGGCGTCGCCAATACTTTACAATTCGGAGAATTTGTAATGAAACACCCCTCCTTCCAAAACGGTAAATTTGATACCCATTTTGTTTCCAAATATTTTTCACCTGACTTACTTAAAAAAACAACAGGTGAATTTAAAATACTTGCAGCTGCTTTTGCAGGATGGTATCTTGAAAATAACCATCAAAAAACAGAAGCTATACCCACCACTGCCGGAAAAAACAGTAAATGGAAAAACAGATTAAAAGATTAGAAAGTTAAAAGTATAAAGGTTGAAAGGCTTGGGTAATCCTAAAGACTAATGCCTGATAACTAATGACTAAATTTATGGCAGAAATCAGACCATTCAGAGCGTGGAGGTATAAAGAAAATGCAGGAAATATAGAGGAACTGGTTTCTCCATTGTCCAATGCAGATGATGCTGAGATAAAAAAGTATTATTCCCATCCTTTAAACAGCATTCACCTCTGGAATTATGAAAATGCAGCATCTGCAAAAAATATTTTAGAGGAATGGAAAACCAAAAAGATTATCGTGCAGGATACGCTTCCTTCCATATACATTTACTACCAGTACTTTATTCATCCCGATACAGGCAATAAAGTTTGCCAGAAAGGATTTATCAGCAATGTAAGGATTCACAATTGGGAAGAACAAATTATCCTGAGACATGAGAATGTGATGCCTCATTCGGTCAGTACACATCTGAAAATCTTAGAGGACAGTCAGTTTAACCTCAGTCCTACTCATGGCTTATATACAGATGCAAACCTGGAACTGGAACCATATATGGACAAGGCAATTGAAAACAGCATCTATGATTTTACTGATCATAACGGGATCACCCATAAAATGGCTGCAATTTACAATGAAGCGATTGTTGAGAAATTCAGTAAGACTTTATCCAAAAAACCAGTTATCCTCGCCGATGGACATCATCGTTATACAGCTTCGCTGAAGTATCGGGAAAAACTACTAAAGGCCGGGCGCAATGTTTTTGCTGCCAATTATCACTGCATGCTGCTTACCAATACAGAATCAAGTCAATATAAAATTTATCCTAGGCACCGGCTTATATGTGAACTGCAGGGAATGGATGAAGAACAATTTATTAATAAACTAAATGATTTTTTTACGGTTGATTTTATAGAAGATCCGTTAAATATAAAGGAAAGCATATCAGGAACTAAACATTGCTTTGGAGTACTTTTCCGGGATCAAAATATGATAGTTAAATTGAAAGAGGGAATATTGAAGGATTTAAACTGGAAATTTCCCGACGAAATAAAAGATCTGGACCTTACGGTTATGCATTATTTTATCATAGAAAAAATATTAGGCATCCCTGGAAAAGATCATAAAAATTCGAAAAATATTGATTTTTCTTTTAATTTTACCAAGGCGGTATCCCAGGTGAAGAATGGATCAGTAAAAATCGCATTGATCACCCGGGAAATCTCAATGGAAGAAATTAAAAGGATTTGCTACAGCGGATTTACTTTTCCTCATAAATCCACTTTTTTTTATCCCAAACCTGTAGCGGGTTTACTATTTCAGTCAATTGCTGAAGAGGAATTTTTAAAAGAAAAACAGTTATACCAAAAAGAAAGAAGCTTATGAAAAATCGCCTGTTCCAAATATCATCATTTATCTGGCTCATGGTCATTTGCTATACATTTTTAACAACTAATGCCCTTGCTCAGAATGACAGCACCAACTTTGACAAAGGTGTACAAAAACTTAAAAGAGGAGATTTTCTTGGAGCTATTATCGATCTTGATAATGCCGTTGCGGAAAATCCAAAAAACGCAGAGGCTATATACCACAGGGGTATTGCCAAGATGGATTTAGGGGACAATGAAGGTGCAATTGAAGATTTTTCCCAGGCTCTTGAAATTAACCATAACATGTATCAGGCTTATGTAAAAAGAGGCGATGCAAAGTCTCATATTGCAGACTTTCAGGGAGCCATAGATGATTACACTAAAGCGCTTATTCATGAATCAAAAGACAGCGATGCTCTTTTGCACAGAGGCGATGCAAAATATAAAATGAGTGATTACGCCGGTGCAATTAAAGATTTTACACATTATATTGAATTACATCACAATTCATTTGAGGCTTACTACAAAAGAGGCTTGGCAAAAAATGAATTTGGAAAATACAAAGATGCCATTCATGATTTTAATCATGCAATTAAATTATATCCTGAATACAACTATGCCTATTTCTACAGAGGATATGCCAAAAACCACGTTCATGATTATTTTGGAGCAATAGCAGATTATACCAAAGTAATTGAACTGGACCCGAAAGATAAGTTTTCATATTATAACAGAGGACTAAATAAAAAAGGTACACATGATCTTGAAGGAGCGTTAAAAGATTATTATGCTGCATTGGAAATTGATCCTAACTTCGTGGATGCACATTACCACATAGCTGAGATAAAACACATTATGGGTAAAAACAATGAAGCCATTGAAGAATTCACTAAAGTAATTGAAATGCATCCCAATGATAAAGATGCTTACTTCAACAGAGCAGCATTCAATATGGAAATTAATAAAAATCAGGAAGCGATCAACGACTTGAACAAGGTGCTTGAAATTCATCCTGATGACAAAGAAGCATACTATTACAGAGGCTTGATAAAAATAAAAATGAACGATACTGAAGGAGCTTGCCTGGATCTTAAAAAAGCACAGCAGCTGGGTGAAAAAAATGCAGCAAAATTCATTAAAAAAGCCTGCAAAGAACCTCAAACAGAAAATATAATTAAATAATTGAATTCAACTGATCAATTAATCCTTGCTTCTAATTCTCCCAGGAGACAACAATTATTAAAAGAAGCAGGGATTAATTTTTTAATTAAAACCAAAGACACTAAGGAAGTATATCCTCCTTCCCTGCCCTCTGCTGAAGTTCCCCTCTACCTTGCTAAGTTAAAAGCAGATGCTTTTCGCAAGGAACTGAAAAACAATGAGACTATTCTTACCGCTGATACTGTAGTCATTATCGACAACAAAATTCTGGGGAAACCTATCGATGAAAATGATGCGGTTGAAATGCTGAAGACTTTATCCGGAAGAATGCATACTGTAATCACTGGCGTATGTATACTCTGCAACAACAAAGAAATCGTTTTTCATGATACCACCGAGGTATACTTTAAAAAACTGCAGCAGGCAGATATTGAAAAATATGTAAGAGAATTCAAGCCATTGGATAAGGCAGGATCATATGGAATACAGGAATGGATCGGCCTTATTGGTGTAGAAAAAATTAACGGATCTTATTTTAATGTGATGGGCCTTCCGGTGCATCGGGTGGTGGAAGAATTAAAAAAGTTCTGAGTAGTGAGTGCAGAGTAATGAGTACTGCATAGTAAAAAAAACCTCGTACTCATCTCTCTATACTCAACACTACTTCATCGCCTCCTCTAAAATCTTAATCTCTACCATAGGGGAAATTTTTTCATAGAGAATATTATATACGGCTCTGGTAACCGGCATGGATACGTTGTATTTTTTATTTACCTCATAGATAGACTTTACGGCATAATAACCTTCAGCAACCATTTTCATATCCATTTGTGCCGCTTTTACCGAATAACCTTGCCCTACCATAGTTCCCAACGTTCTGTTGCGGCTGAATTGAGAATAAGAGGTAACCAATAAATCCCCTAAATACGCAGAAGCTCCAAAGTCCCTTCCTTTCATCGGATGAACCGCTTCAATAAATCTCTTAATCTCCTGCATGGCATTCGATACCAATACAGCCTGGAAATTATCTCCGTACCCCAATCCTCTCGCAACGCCGCAGGCAATGGCAATGATATTTTTCATAATAGCACAATACTCTATCCCATAAAGATCATCAATTACGGATGTCTTTACATACCTGCAGGATAAAACATCGGCTACTTTCTGTGCCCTTGCAGCATTGCCGCCAATAGTAAGGTATGATCTTTTCTCAAGGGCAATTTCTTCCGAATGACAAGGACCGGCAATAATGCATTGATTGCCTATGGCAACTTTATATTTTTTTTGCAGGTATTCGCTGATTAGAATATTCTCATTGGGAATCATTCCTTTGATGGCAGAGACAACAATTTTATTTTCAAAGTCCTCTGCTTTTAAATCAGCAGTAGCTTCCTGAAAAAAAGCCGCAGGCACGCCAAGGATGATAATCGATCCCTCCTGCACCACCTTTTTTAAATCGGTGGATGGTTTCACTTTCTTAAGATTAAACTCAATGCTGCTTAAATACCTGGGATTATTGTTATAGGTCTTTAAATGCCTTACATCTTCCGGGTTACGGATCCACCAGGAAACTTTGTTGTTCTCCGAAAGAATTTTTGCTAAAGCCGTAGCCCAGGAACCGCCTCCTATAACCGAAATATTCTGTGTATTTGAATTCTTTTCCACGAATTATGCAGCGCTCATTTTTACTTTAGGGCAAATTTAATTAAATAGAAACTAAATCAATCTCTTTTTTGATTTTTTAGATATGGACATCATTTTTAACGGAAAGATCATACCGGAAGATAAGGTAAATTTATCTGTGCTGAACAGGGGACTGAATTATGGCGATGGGATTTTCGAAACCATGATTGGCACAAGTGATGAAATACTTTTCTGGAAAGATCATTGGGAAAGATTGACAGAAGCACTGGATGTACTTGGTATATCCACGAAAGAATTAAATGCTTCCTCTATTGAAGAAGAGATCAAAGAGCTTATCAGAAAAAATAAAGTAAAGGATAAGGCCAGAATAAAATTTATCATCTGGAGAAAAGAAGGCGGCCTCTTTGCTCCTGTCAATAACACGCCTGAGTACATTATTACCGCGGCACCCAACCTGCCTTCACCAGCTGTAAAAGAAAAAGTGTTTTTTTATAACGAAGTAAAAATCTCCTACTCTATAGTCTCCCGTTTTAAAACTTTAAGCTCCCTTCCCTATATACTGATTGGCATAGCAAAGAATAAATTAAATGCGGATGACCTTATCCTGTTTGACTGCGATGATAATATTTGCGAAACCATGGCCTGCAACGTTTTCTGGATAAAGGATAATGTTGTTTACACACCTTCCCTGGATACAGGGTGTATAGAAGGTGTAATGAGAAAAAACATTATAGAAAATCTCCAAAAAGAAAATATAAAAATAATAGAAGGAAAATTTAAAAAAGAGGAATTGCTAAAAGCAGAATTTATTTTTACCTCTAATGTTGCAGGAATTATTCCGATAATAAATATTGAAGGCAATATTTATCAAAAAAATATACCTATCTTAAATCTTCTCGATTCAAAATTAAAAATTCAACATTGATAATTTATTACACCGCCACCTCCGCCTTAATATGCGGATGCGGATCGTAATTCTCCAGCGTGAAATCTTCGAACTTAAAATCAAAAATAGATTTTACATCAGGATTGATTTTCATCTGTGGCAATGGTCTTGTAGGTCTGCTTAATTGCAATTTAGTTTGCTCTAAATGGTTTATGTACAAATGAGCATCTCCAAGAGTATGCACAAAATCTCCCGGCTTCAGATTGCAAACCTGCGCTACCATTAAAGTAAGCAAAGCATAAGAAGCAATATTAAAAGGAACACCTAAAAATACATCAGCACTTCTCTGGTACAACTGGCAGGATAGCTTACCATCTGCAACGTAAAACTGAAAGAATGCATGACATGGAGGCAGTTTCATTTTATCTATCTCTCCTACATTCCAGGCGCTTACAATTAATCTTCTGGAGTCAGGAGTCTTTTTAATTTGCTCGATTACCTGAGCGATCTGGTCGATATGTCTTCCATCTGCCGTTGGCCATGATCTCCACTGATAGCCATAAACAGGTCCCAGGTTTCCATTTTCATCAGCCCACTCATCCCAGATAGAAACTTTATTTTCTTTGAGGTATTGTATGTTTGTCTCCCCTTTTAAAAACCAGAGCAGCTCATGAATAATAGATCTGAGGTGTAACTTTTTGGTAGTAAGAGCCGGAAAACCTTCTGCAAGATCAAACCTCATCTGATAGCCGAAAACACTTAGTGTACCGGTTCCTGTTCTGTCTTCTTTTTTAGTTCCTTTTTCAAGGATGTGCTTCATCAGGTCTAAATACTGCTGCATTTCTTTTGAATTTTTTATTTATTAAATATAGTAATTGGTCGTCCCTCACTAATCACCAATCACCATTCAAAAATAATAAAAAAGTCCCCCCGGATTTCCAGAGAGACTTTTAATATTTTTCAACATTATCTGCGGATCACTGTGCTTTTTTCTCTTCGCATGTTTTCTTGTCTTTTTTACTACAGTCTTTCTTCTCTGTTTTATCGCAGGACGACTTCTTCTTCTCGTCTTTACACTCTTTGCCTTCTGTTTTGCAGCATTTTTTCTTTTTCTCGTCAGGGAAGTTCAAACCGGCATTCACAGAAACAACAGACCCGGCAGTAATAAATAAAGATAATATGGTTCCTAATATTAGATTTTTCATAGTCTTAAAATTTGATGTTTGATTTATAAATATACCTATTTAATGTGAAAACATCAAATTTATTGTACCGCCGCAATAATTTAGTCATCCGATGACTTTAAGCCATCGGATGACTATCGTTAGCAGTCTAAAATTACCAATGGAAAATCCGTTTAAAAACACTATTTTTGGAGCCTTTAAAATCAATAAATCAGGAATTCAACAAATCAACAAATAGAATGGCAGAATACGATTACAGAAGCAGGGAAAAGCATTGGCAGAAATATTGGGAAGATCATAAGATCTTCAAAGCAGAGGTTG
>JAIERY010000165.1 GCA_019746425.1 Cytophagaceae bacterium | reverse complement strand
AACGTAACCTCCCTGCTTTCTCCCAATTCATCTGTCACCGTGAGCTTATGTATTCCCGCTTCCGGATTTACGGCGATGAAAGTGGTTCTGGAGTTTGAGTGATAATTTCTATTTTAGTGTTAATTGTCATCCAGAAGGGATCTTGTCAGTTAATTTATTCTGCCATTCAATTTTTTTATAAACCATAATTTATGGCACTGCCATTAATTAACAAGTTTCCTGCTGAATGACAACTGTTTAAGGATTTGGAGGCTTAGAACTACTTTTCTTCGCTTATCACCTCAAACGTAACCTCCCTGCTTTCTCCCAATTCATCTGTCACCGTGAGCTTATGTATTCCCGCTTCCGGATTTACGGCGATCTGGTGATAGTCTTTGGTGGAGCCCAGGTAAAAATTATCCAGGTACCAGAACAACAGCGTTTCGGGATTCCTATGCGCCACTTCAAAAACTGTTTTTCCTGCCTGTCCGTCCAGCCCGATCGGTACATATATCCTGCTGTCACGCTGCGGATAAATTATTTCTATGGACTTAAGCTGAATAGAGGAGAGGCAATTGCTTTTAAATGGCGGTAAGGTTTTGTAAGAGCTGTTTTTCATTTTGAAATAATATTCCATAGCGGGAGGAAGCACAAACCACTTTTTGCTCTTCATATGATTCACCGATTCGCATTCGCTGGTGACACGATAATTTTCAGTAGGGTCGAGGTAAACCAGTTTATGATAAGGACACATCGGAGAATTTACTCCTGTTTTCTGCACCCACATGGTATCTGTCTCCTCGCAGAGCTCTGTCGTTTTATATCCGCTCTTGCGGCATACCGCTACTTCTGTCATATCATTAAAAGGCTGCATGAACCAGTTGGGAGATTTTAATAATTTGAAGATATCAAACATGATAGGAGCGGCGGTAGAAATACCGGTGAGCTCCGGTCTGCCTTCACCATCGGCATTGCCAACCCATACAGCCACGACATGCTGAGGCGTGCATCCAATTGCCCAGCCATCGCGGTAGCCGAAACTGGTACCGGTCTTCCATGCAATTTTATAAGCGGAAGCATAATCTTTCCAGCCAGCCTCTTCTTCCGGACGGGAAACTTCATTCATAGCTTCCAGCATCAGCCATATGGAACCCGGATCAAGCGGTACACTGGTATTGGTGGGTTGTTGCTTTAACTGATCCGCCAGGTAAATTGGTCTGCTGAATTTTAACGGCACCTGGCGATTGAAATTCACATGGTAGTGATTAAGGCTCCAGGCAAGATTTCTATAAATTGATGCCAGGTCCCAAAGGGTGCCTTCTGCTCCTCCCAGGATGAGCGACAGACCATAATGGTTAGCAGGTCTGTTCAAGGTTGTCATACCGAGCTTTTTCAGATTGATATGAAATTTTTCCATTCCATAATCCTGCAGCATTTTTACAGCCGGCACATTTAAAGAGCGGGAAATAGACTGCTGAAAAGTTACCGCTCCGTCGTAGGTAAGAAAATAATTTTTAGGAGCATATCCGCCGATCAAAGTGGGAATGTCAGGTACAATGGATTTAGGTAAATATTTTCCTTCATTCAAGACCATTGCAAAAAGCAGCGGCTTCAAAATACTGCCCGTACTTCTTCTTGCCTGGATGATATCAACATCATAACCATGATCATTGCTTTTTTCTTGGAGAATGTTTCCTGCATAAGTCAATACTTTTCCTGTTTCTACTTCGAGCACCAGCGCAGCGCTGTTGTGGATCCCGTTAGCGATAAGTTTGTCATGGTGGATCTTTAAAATATTGTTGACATTTTTCTGAAGACTTATATTGATGGTGGAAGTATTCCTGTGTCCTTTCTGTCCCTGCTTTTCGCAGTAGTTTAATAAGTGAGATGTAATATTTGGTAAACGGTGCGGTAAGCCGGGAACGGGTTCGGCAATAGACAGTTTATAAGTTGTTTCATCGAAAATATTTTTCTCTTTTAATCTCAACAGCAACCTGTCTCTTTTTACTTTTAATCTTTGCTGATTCTTTCCAGGGAAAATCAGCGAGGGACTGTTGGGCAAGACAGCAAGCGTGGCAGATTCTGCCCATGAAAGTTTATCCGGCGCTTGTCCGAAGTATCGCCAGGATGCAGCTTCCAGTCCTACTACATTTCCTCCGAACGGCGCTTCCGACATATAGAGTTTTAATATGTCATCTTTGGAATAGCTCATTTCCATTCTCAGTGCGAGAACAGATTCGATAAACTTTTGAAAGAATGTCCTTTCTTTTTTATTTCTTGAAAGTCGTATCACCTGCATGGTGAGCGTGCTTCCTCCGCGCACTACTTTACCTGCTTTTATATTCTGCCTAATTGCATTTCCCAGCGCCATCAAATCGACTCCTGGATGACTGTAAAAATTTTTATCCTCAAAACAGAGTAGGGCTTCTTTGAATTTGACGGGAATATTTTTGCTGCGTGGAAATCTCCATTGTCCGTCTTCGGCTATCCGTGCACCAAGCAATTCTCCCTTTTCATCTTCCAGGATAGTGGAATAGGGAGAGTTAAATAACTGAGAAGGGAGGGAGAACCAGAAGAGGAGGAAGGCTATTATGAAGAGTAAGGACGTAATGATAAGCCGACGCTTCCTTTTTTTTGTCAGGGTAAAAGTCCACAGTCGACGGTCCACAGTATACGGAAAGTTAAATTGTATTTTGATTATTTAAGTTCACGGCCGAAGTCTATAATCCAGGAATATTCTGTGGACTATGGACTATCGACCGTGGACTATATTTTTATTCTGTTACTACAGACACCGCATCTCCGCCCATCTGCACTACTTCTACCCATTGGCCTGGTACGGTAGCATTGATGGTTCCATCATACATGGCTTCCACGTAAACAGCAGGAAGATAGAATTTCCCGAGGTAAGAAGAGTTCAGCATCACTCTGAAAGTCTTGGTCTGATAAGCATTCAGGTCAAAGAACGTATACACTCTGTCATCTCTTATGTCTCTGTAAGTGGGGATGCTTAAGTTGACGGTCTGAGTTTTTTCATCCTCCTTGTCTGAGCCGTCTACATAATCCTCGTTGTTCTCCTCGTAATCCAGATCATAATTGTAGTAAGATCTCTTTGTCTTAGGTTTGATCATCTGATCTGAGTTATCCATTCTGGCATTATGAATTTCCCATCCTGAGGCGAAGATCTGTTTCAAGGAAAGGTTTTTATAAGCGCCTCTCATTCCCGGATTGGTAATAGAGACTTCTACCATAAAGTCTGTTCCCTGCTCCATCTTGAAGATGTTGATGTCGCTTCCGTCCATAGCTTTATAGTTGACATTTACTTTCGGATTATTCGCTGTTTCCACTTCATTTCCTGCCGATGGCGTTCCCGTTAAAATAACTCTGGCATATAATGGACCGGTAGAATTATTCTTCACTTTTACCATGCCTTTTGATTCTTTCACATTTAAATCAACCTGGGAAATTTTCATATCTGTTACCGCATTGATGGATTTCTCATTGTTGTTGGTATAAGTGAAATTAATTTTATTTGCCGCTGCAGTTGAGTTGGCATACCTGGATACTGCCAGCAAACTATACGCAATTTCCTGAGTGCACATCCATCTCTTTCCCGACAGGTCTGCTGAAATTTCTTTCAGTACCGGTACCGCCTGGGTTTTCATATTCATCAGGCACATCACTTCCAGTATCATGGCTTTGTCGCGAACGTCAGATCCAAAAGTGCCATCCATTTCATTGTATTTCGGAATATTGGCATTCAGACCATTGATCAGTGATTTGGCGACATCTGACTGACCGATCATTTGATAAGCTGCGGCTAATCTCCATTTAGCAGATACGGAAAGATTTTTTCTTTCGCGTAACCTGTTCATCGCTCCGGTTTCTGCATCGCCTGCCAAAGCAAGCGTATACAACCTGTAAGCCTGATCCAGGTCTCCGTAATGTGAGTGGTCATCCCAGTTTTTCGCTGCTTTTTTCTGATACTTGATCCATTGTGCTTTGAAGCCGGGAGGTAAGGCATAGCCTTTTTTCTCCGCTTCTATCATAAAGTGGCCAGAGTAAGTAGTACCCCAGGAATTTACTTCATCAGTTCCCGGCCAGTAAGACATACCCCCGTCTGCCTGCTGGAAAGTTCTCAGTCTGTCAATTCCTGCTTTTACATTCGTTTCTGTTTTCTTCGCTACCGTTTCAGAAGACTGTACAAAATCTTTCACATACAATTGAGGGAAGACAGATGAAGTAGTCTGCTCCACACAACCATAAGGATACTGAATCAGCCACTTTAATCTTTCCCCAAGATTAATAGGAGGGATGGTAGAAACTTCCAGTATTCCCTGGTTGGTTCCGGCAGTACCGAATGGTTCGTACTCAGCATTCCATTCCTGTCCGGGCTGTATTAGAATTTCCGTGACCTTTGTTTGTGTAGGATTTGGATTTCTCACATCAATAGAAATCTCTGCTGAGGCTTTTTCCGATCCGCTCCAGGCTGATACAGTAACTTTACCAAGTCCCGTAGCTGATTTTACCTTCAGGTAGAAATTTACTATTTCATCTCCAGGTTCTGAGAAAGTAATGGATTTCTGAGATTCTTCTACTGCTTCAAACATGCCGTTGGTTTTTACCTGCACATTTACATTCTTCACATTTTTCGTCATCGCAAAAATATTTACCGGCAGGGCCACATATTCATCAGGTCCTACTACTCTTGGAAGAGTAGCCAGTAACATCAGAGGTTTCCTGACAGGAGTAGTTTTTTCGGCATTGCCATAGGCGCCATTTCTGTTGCCTGCCACTACCATGGTTCTTACAGAGCCGACATATTGTGGCATCTTGAAAGTATGTGTAGCGGATTTACCTGCTTCCAGTTTGAAAGGTCCAAGGAAAATTACCACAGGTTTGAAACGGTTTGCTTTATTTTTTTCACTTCCTTTTACTTCTGCATCTCCACCTATTGCAAGCAGTTTGTCCATTTTCTCTCCATAAGCGCCGATAACATAATCGTACATATCCCAGGTATTTACTCCCAGCGCTTCTCTTGCATAAAAATGATTCCATGGATCAGGAGTTTTGAACCTGGTGAGATCCAGTAATCCTTCGTCAACCACTGCAATCGTATAGGTCATTTCTTTTCCTGACTGTTCTTTTACAGATACTGACACACTTTCTTCCGGTCTTAATTCATCTTTCATGGAGATCACCGGTTTGAGGAAGGTCTCAGGATTTTCCACTTTTACAGGCATAATGCCATACATACGTATCGGAAGATCGTTTTTAGTCTGCGCATGCGGTTGTATCAAAGTGATGTTTACAAACACATTCGGAGACATATCTTCCGTAGCCTTGAAGGTGAAAGGAGTGTTGCCTTCTTTGGTCTCTACCCAGAATGTCTGCACTACTTTTGAACCTGACTCTAAACTAACCAGCGCTCTTCCGTTGGCTGCACCAGGAATAGAAAGCGTGATGTCTTCTCCTACATTATATTTTTCTTTATCGGTAGTAAAGGCAAGCACTGTGGCGCCGCCCTGATTTTTCTCTCTCGATTTTCCTGCCCAACCCGGCCAGTCTATGTACAAAGTCTTTCCGGTGCTGTGTTTGCTTTCCAGGTCATAAGCTCTTACATAATATCTTCCCCACGATGGGTAATTGATTCTGAATGTCCATTTCCCTTTTCCGTTGACAGTGGTAATAGTATCTACGATTACCGAAGACCTGTAAGAATTATCGAGGAATGCCGCCAGGTCATCGTCTGATTTATCCCACCACCATCTCCAGTTTACCTGGTAGATTCTCATTTCTATTTTTCTTCCGGAGACAGGCTTACCATTGGCATCCACAGAGACCACATCTACTACGTGATTGGTATCGGTAAGTAGCATGTTTCTGGCTTTGTCGCCTTTTGGCAACCTGATACCGGTATAAGTAGAATACGGATAATAAGGCACGCTGAACCTGTCTGTGCTGAATGCACCGCCTTCTTCGAATACTTTTATCTTAAAGTTAGCGCTCAATACTCCCGGTGCAGTACCGGCAGCATTGACGGTAGCGTTTACATTGGCATGTCCGTTTTCATCAATTTGTCCCTTGAAAACAGACATTTCTTCCGATTCAAAAATTCTTCCCGGATCATCGAAAGTGTAGTCGGTATATTTTTCAAATTTGGTTTCGGACTTTAATAATTGCATGGAAATATCTGCATCAAGATTTTTTGCAGTGGCGCCATGCAGCCATTTCACATCGAGGTTTCCTTTGATGCTTTTATTTTCTGCTGTGATCTTATCACCGAAGTCTATTTTTATCTTCAGCCTGTTCGGCATGATGGTTTCTACTTTTATAGGATAAGAGAAATCAGCTCCGCCGACTTTTACTTTGGCTGTCCAGTTCCCGGTAGGATCTTCCTGTGAGGTCGCCGTGTTAAAGCTGTAGAATCCTTCTACCGGCTGGTTCACTACCAGGCCCCCCCCCCCCCCCCCCCCCCCCCCCCCCCGCGCCCCCGCGCCCGGCTGATTGTGCGGCCGGGCATTTGATTTGTCTTCCAGAATAAAAGTGAGGAATAAGGAATCGCCCGGTCTCCAGACGCCTCGTTCTCCATATAAAAATCCTTTGATGCCTTTCTGTACTTTAGCGCCTGATACATCAAAATTGGAGATGGAAAGCGCAGAGTTGTTATCCAGTTTCAAATAAGCTACCTGTTTATCTTTTTTCACCATTAAGAAGAATGGTTTTTTCTTCAGTTCGATGCTGGCAAGGCCTTCACCATTGGTATTTTCAGATTTTAATAATTGCTGCTGGTAATCATAAATTTCTACTTTGGCGCCTTCTACCGGTTGTG
This sequence comes from Cytophagaceae bacterium, assembly GCA_019746425.1. Taxonomy (GTDB): domain Bacteria; phylum Bacteroidota; class Bacteroidia; order Cytophagales; family Cytophagaceae; genus JAIERY01. Next base: position 4,415 of record JAIERY010000165.1, on the reverse strand, counting down.
TGGTCTTCAGGTCTGTAATGGCAAAAGTCATATTACCTGATGTCCCTATTTTTGCAATGACCCCCAGGTCAGAGGCGAAAATATTTCTCTTGACGCTTCTGTAATCACCGTAGTATGAATCGCTGCAGGGATTGTCTTTGTCTTCGTAATTATAATCTTCGCTGTAATAATAGTCTTCATAATAGCTCCAGCTGCTTTGTTCTTCAGCTTCATAATCTTCTTCTTCGCTTTCATTTTCTATCAGGCCGCTTGTTACTTCTGAAGTGTTGTCGCAGGCATAATAAATATCTTTTTTGTTAAAGCCGATCTTCACCTGGTAAATTGCTCCCGGCTCTGCATTGATCAGGCTGGAAAGATCTATTGAATATCTTTTCCATTTCGCATAATCATTGAGGCTCGTGTTATTTAACGAAACTGTTTTTTTCAAAACAACTTTTCCAACTCTTTGCAATTCATAGGTTCCGTCGAAGTTATTTACCTGGAAGAATTGAGTGATGTTGTTTTCATAGATCTTCAATACCTTTACTTCTACCGAGCGGAGGCTCACAGCTTCAAAAGGAAATACCAGTCCGTCGGTGCTTGGAAGGATTACACCTTTGCCTGTCAGTCTTACCGATGGTTTTATTTCTTCAAAAGTAACATCGAGTATTTGTGTTTTTGGAAAACGTTTGCCGTTGATATTTTTTATTCCCTGGTTCAGTGTTACAGTTTTAACTCCTATCTGACGAACAGGGGGATATGCTTTTACAATATTTTCATCCAGTACTATTCTTAAGTCAGGTACATCTTTGATGGTGATAAGCCCGGTAAGATCTTGTCCGGGCAATAAAGGATCTGAGAATTGAACCTCCAGGTATTGTTCTTCTCCCTGAACTGCTCTTGCGGAGACCAGAATAAAATCTCCTAAGGCAGGAACTTCATAAGTGGTATTTCCTTTGGATTCTGAAAGGATGAATGAGCCGTCCCATGACAAATCCACTTTCCCTTTTTTATCTTTTCTGACAATGCTGTCTACCTGGAAATAATGTGTTCTTCTGTCTTCGTCATGGGTCCAGGTAATTCTCAATGATTTATTATCCTGTGTAGCGGACAGTACTTTTTCCACTTCTGTATTATCAGCCACATCAGCTGTGCTGAGAATACCTTGGAGTTTTTCAAGTTTTAAATTATGGACATCATATGTTCTGAGTCCTTCTACCGTTACTTCTACCGTTTGCGGGATGGTCTGAAATTCAAAATTAAATTCCTGTAAATCGTCGGGCATGGTAAGTACTTCGCCGATTTCAAAATTTGCTTTGAAAGAAGTGCCCGGTGCAAGCGGTTCTTCAGGTTGAAACTGTATGGTATTTTTATCTATCCATGTCGTTGTACCTTTAACGGATGGAGTGAAATCAAATAAAGATTTTTCCACCGGTACATTTATTTGTTCGGGTTTGGCTACTTCCGAAACAAATTTTATGAGAATAGGAGATTCTCTGGAGATTACGCCGCCGGTGTATGCCGAAACATATGCTTTGAAGGCGGGATTGAATCCGCTTCCTCCGGCAGATTTTGCGGTGAAATAAAATACCAGCGCGGAGGCGCCTATAATTGCTGCTGCGGACATGGCATAGATTTTTACTTTGCCGGCTGCAAATAAAGTCTTGATGCTCATAAATAAATTGCTGATGTTTAAGTGTTGTTATTGGTAGTGTTCTTAAATCAAAGATACTAAAAACAGGGGATAGTTAGAAAGTCATAAATTATTTAAAATGTTGAATATTAGGATTCTGGTTTCATCATTTTTGTGAATCAAAATCTGTTAAATTCTGCTTTTATGACAAATCAGCGGTATTTACAGGATGGAGAAAAGTGCAAAATGTATTAAAAACATGCTTTTCGCTCCTGAGTAAGTGTGGTGTCTTATTGAGCAGGTGTAGGATGTTTCTTATCAATAGGTTGAGAAATGTTAAAATCCATAACATAAATTAAAATTCACGGTCATTGCGAGGGGCTAGTGGCAAATTTTAGAAAGAAAAGACAAACTGTTTGTGGATGTTAGAATAATGAAATGCCCCGAAGCAATCCGTTAGCTTATAGATCATCATTTTTAGCTAAATCCTAAAGTAATATGATTTTATTCGCAGAATAAACCCATCTATTTCCATAGGTTTAATGAAGAAAAAAAATACAGAAAAGTCGGACAGATTGCTTCACCCTTTCCTAATTAAGATCCAATGTTATTTTTATTTCATTGCAGGAAAGGGTTCGCAATGACGTTCTTAATATTGGTTTCTTTTCCTTAGTCTGCCGTAATTGCCCCGACTATTTAATTAATAATTACTGCACCATGATGAAAGCTCCCCAGTAATAAGGATCAGGGAATTCTTCTTTGAGTTTTGTCTGTGCGCGTTTGAAGGCCAGGTTTTTATTTCCTGTTTTCACCCATTCGCGATAGAAGATAGTCATAAGTTTTTGGGTGGTGGCATCGTCTACTTTCCATAAGCTGATGATAAGAGACTGTGCGCCGGCAATGATGAATGCTCTCTGTAATCCATATACACCCTCACCGTTTTTAACTTCTCCCAGGCCTGTTTCGCAGGCAGATAATACTACAAGGTCTGTATGGTCAAGATTTAAATTAATTACTTCAAATGCAGTAAGGATACCGTCTTCCTGTTTGGTCTCAATATTTTCCGAATTGAATATATGGTGCTCTCTATTGTAAAGCGTTACGGAAGCTCCTGCAAGCATAAGTCCGGATTTCAACAAAGGATTTTTGCCTTGCTTGTTTTCATCTTTTTTAGAGATGTCGTCATCTTTTTCAAAGAAGCCGTGTGTAGCAATATGAATTACTTTCGGGCTTGCGATATTTTTTATATTTTTTTCAGTAGCAGTAGCGCCTACGAAGGTTTTACTCATCCAACCGTGATGGGAAATATCTTCTGTGATTTTTTTTACTTCTACCTCTGTTCCCTGTAAAGGATTTAGATAAGGAGTATATTTTTTTTCATCCTCCGGGTTTACGGTAGTCGCTGTGCCAAGAGCTGAAGGCAGGTCATAATCCGGATTTCCGAATAATACAATTTGTTTTTTGGTGTTTATAATCTCTTTTTTCGCAACAAGGTCTTTTGTATTGGTTACCAGTCTTACCTCCATCTCATCGAGCGTGTATTTATTTGTATTAGGGTTTTTCAATGTATTTACATTGATCTGATTATAAACTCCGTCAGGAGAGATATAAACTTTTTTGATATCGGTAAGCTTTTCATGAATATTTTTCCAGAAGTAATTGTAAGAGTTTTTATCTTCTACTTTGTATCTCACAGAGTTTTTATAAATGGTAAGCTGCTTGGCTTCCATTTTATTCCCATTCTTTAAGAGGATCAATTCAGGATGGTTCTGAGTTGTATTTTTTATGATCAGCGCCGCATAATAAACAGAGTCTGTATATGTTCCGGCTGAGTCAAATTTATATTTGATAAATCTGATGATCTCTATGGCAGCTTCATCGTGGCTCAGGTGTTTTTTTACATCCTTCCAGGAATAAAAGTCAACATCACTTTCTCTGAATTCTTCTGATCTGACAGTAAGTTTTCTTTCCAGGTCATTGGCGCTTTTTACTATACTGTCTATATTAATATGTTGTGCTTCTAATTCTTCATTGGATAAAGAATAAGCCTTTGATAATATTTCTTTTTGTGTGAGCCATTGTTTGAACATTTTTACCAGTGCAGAATCCTTACTGGCAAGAATCCTGTGTCTCATTTTGTTGGATGAGTTCAATAACAGAGCTTTTGTCGCCAGCTGGTTGTCATACATTCTCTCCAGTACTTTAGGATTTGCGTTTGCTCTTAATATAGCATATGTATTATAAGTGTTTAGCTCATGGCTCATTTGCGCATAAAATTTCTCCTTGTCTTTTTCACTTCGTTGTGGGAATAATGTCTGTATTTCATAGAGGTAATTGTCTAGAGTTCTTTCCCAAAGCGTATCGGCTACATCATAATTTTTCAAAGCTGTGTTGAGACGCGCCAGAGAACCGATGGTAAGAGTGTATGAAGGGTGTCTTCCTCCATCTTTGAAAGCATTTTTGAAAATCTGTAAAGCTTCTATATATAATTTTTCTGCCTCCTGATATCTGCCCATATGTTCATATAAGCTGCCAAGGTTTGTAAGTGAGCTGGCATAGTTCGGATCTTTATCTCCTAAAGAAGCTTTTGTTTTTTCAAGATTTTCCAGATAGAGTTTCTCCGACTGTTTATAATCTCCTTTATCCTGCTGAAGCGAGGCCAGGTTATTGAGAAAAATTCCATAGGCGGGATGTTTATCTCCTAATACTTCAAGGATAATATCAAGCGCTTCCTTATATAGTTTTTCCGCTTCATTATATTTTTTCTGCGTATGGTATAAGTCAGCAAGATTATTTAATGTGT
>JAIERY010000277.1 GCA_019746425.1 Cytophagaceae bacterium | reverse complement strand
TTTCTGTCTTGTTTTGATAACACAAAAATATTATACTATTATTGATTATCAAAACATTAAATGTGTTAAAGTAGAATCAATAGTAAACTCTGATTGGAATGTTTTTTATTACAGCTTTACTCCCAGCGTAATAAAAAAGCTTCTTCCATCGGAAGGAATAATGCCAGGTCCCGGATAACCATCGGCTCGTCTGGTGAAATACATGTTGTTGGTAAAATTATTGATGGTTCCGGAAATTGAAAATCTCTTATAGGAATATTGTGTAGAAAAATCAAAAATAGAATAAGCTGGTATAAGACCATTCACTGCATTGGAGGTAAATTCTGTATTGGTTGCATCAGTATATTGCTCGCCTGTATAAGAATACTGACAGGTTGCAGAAAACATTCCAAGTCTGTAAGTGATTCCGGTTTTCACAATTACACGGGGGACGAGTTCGACTTTTTTATTTTCAAAAGCTGCTTCCTGGCTGTTGATATAACGCGCATCCAGCAGGGAGAAATTGGAGAAAACAGAAAAGATTGCTTTAGCATCCGGACCTTTGATCAATCGCCATAAATTAATTTCTGCAAAAGATTCAAAGCCTATATTTCTTGACTCACTGACATTTGTTCTCAATCTATAAACATTAAATGTTGTAGTGTCTGTTTTTAAAACCGAACCTATTCTGTTGTTGTATTGAATCATAAATACTCCCAGATCATAATTTACTACGTTACTAATAGTGCCCCTGATTCCTGCATCTGTAGTAAAACCCTTTTCATCATCCAGGTCCGGATCTACTCTCAGGCTGGGATTGGTTACCCGCATATCATTGAAATTGATGGAGCGGTAATTCTGAGATATATTGGCATAAAACTCAAGGTTGTGAGAAGGATCATAACTTAATCCGATCCCGGCAAGTAAAAATGATCTGTTATTGGATCTCCTTTCATTAATGCGCTCTTTGTATATGATGTTACCTGCAAAGTCTGTATTGATAAGATTGTAAAATCCCTTTGCATTGGTCTGGATATTTTCAAACCTTACACCCGGAGTGATGCTCAGCTTCGGAGAAAACCTGAAAATATTTTCTATAAATGCAGCGGTATTGTTACTTGGAAAAGAATATTCAGAGTATTCCAGATCGGCTGGATTATCAAAGTGAAAATCAGAAGGCTTTCCGGTAGTTCTGGAATTTCCCATTCCCTGTTTTCTATCTGTAAATCCGTTGTAGTATCTGAAGCCTATAAGAAAAGCAGAGGCATTTTTTCTGAAATTGTAAGTGTATAACAATCTGGCTTCATTTCCCCAGTTCCTGTATTCATCCACCCACAAATCCCTTGCACTTAAAGGATCAGCACGATTCGGAACGATTAATAATCCAAGTGCGGATCGGCTTGCCATCAAGCCAAAAAATCTCGTGTTGAATTTTAAGTCATCGGTGATTTTATAGTCTGCATAAACAGCCATCAGGTTCCAGTTCACCTTAAACCAGTTTCTCTCTCTCAGAGATTGTCGCGGATCCTGATCAAACATTTTGTCGGTAAGGCCTCCCGGCTGGTGGGCCAGGTAATCCATAAAGGTATACTCTCCTGTTATAGATAATTTTTTGGTAGCCTTATAAGTAAGAGCGACATAAGCTGCATTCACATTGAACTCTGAATTAGGACGCCATCCGTTTCCCTGCTTGTGCTGATAGTAAGCGTAGTAATTGATTTTTTTAATAGTGCCGCCAATACTGTTGTAGCTGTTGAAAAATCCAAAGGACCCTGCAGTCTGGCGGGTAAGCAATTCAAATGTTTTATTGGAAGGACCTTTCTTTAATTTAAAATTAATGAAACCTCCGAACTGAGTTCCATATTGCAACGAAGCGGCGCCTCTTACAATTTCTATCCTGTCGACAGATTCGGTGGGAGGCGAATAATAACTTTCAGGATAGCCCAGCGCATCTGCACTGATGTCGTAACCATTCTGACGTGTGTTAAAATTAGAAGTCCGGGTCGGATTTAAGCCCCTTCCTCCTATTCCAAGCTGAATCCCCGCCCCATCGCTCTCCCAGATATTTAGTCCCGGTATTTTAGAATATATCTGTCTTGGGTTATTGGTAGCAGTATTCACTGTAAGGTCCTTCATGACGATCACTTCACTTTTCTTTCCGGCATAGATGGCCGTTCCTTCAATATCTTTTAAACGTCTGATACCGAAGGTAGAATCTTCCTTGATAAAAATAGTGACCGTATCCATGACACCGCCCGAAGGAACCAGCTTAAAGTTGATTTTCATATCCTGGCTGACTTTTATCTCTTTGCTTACGGATTCATAACCAAAAAGAGAAGCCTGGATAACATAAGCGCCTTGAGGAATATTATGAAGCGAAAAACTTCCCGCGCTATCTGTAATAGAATGGTATTTTGTATTTTCTAAAAATATCTGAGCATATGGAATTGACTCACCTGTCTCCGCATCAAGAATTTTTCCTTTGATGGAATAATTCTGAGCATAAGCATTGACGGTAAAAAAGCAAGTAAAAAAAATATAAATATATTCAACCGGCGCATCAAATCAGTTTTTCTTAAAAGGCAATATCCATGTTTTAGCGCCCAGACTTTCTTTCTCTTTGCTCAGATCAACGGTGGTATCTACAAAAAGCCTGCTCCTGCTCCCGCTTCCATTTAAAGTCACATAACTTTCTACTCTTACTTCAGGATCTTTGATACCCTGTTTTTTATATTCTTCCTGGAGTATATGAGCATACTGCAAAATCATATCAGGCTGTGTGCTCATCATTTGTTCCTGCAAGGGCGTTAGGAACTTAGAATTGTCAACTTCGAATTTTCTTCCTGTAGATGGTTCTGTGATATAAAAAAACGTTGTACCTGCCTTCTCCATTAACATAACCCGCCAGGAAAAACGATATCCTTCTTCTGTCCAGAATAAATTTCCAGGATAGAACAGATATCTGAATGGCAATATAATCTGAACAAGGAAATAGCAACCAAACAGCAATATCAGGAATCTGGTTTTCAGAAACGGGACATTCGGAGCGGGAAGTATTTTTTCCGAAAGCTCACTTTCATCTCTTCTGAAAAATTTCGATAACAGACGTAAAACTTTTTTATGAAAATATTCTGAAAAGAAAATAATCGTAAGCAATATCATAATGTATGGAAACATTCCGATACTGAAAAACCATGCGGTAAACAAATGAAATACTACTACAAAAAAATAAGCTATTCTTTGCGTTGAAGCATTAAAGAGTAAAAATGCTATTGTAAGATCATACACCATCCCAAACCAGCTAAACAGATATGCCACCCAAACTTCATCTAATAAAGTACCAATGACAGGCAGATATGCATGAGGAGGGAGCCCGATTTTTAAAGGCATTGCATGAAGCAGCCAGTCAGAATTTATTTTGGCGATACCGGCAAAAAAGTAAACGGATGCCAGCTGTAACTTAATGACGGTAATACACCAGGCAGGAATATGTGTAATTCTCAAACTGGAGTTTTTAACACAATCCAATGAAAAATATCTATGAGCTGGCAAAAAAATCAACATGAAGCTCATGATACTTATGAAGTAGTAGTGATTCAGATAGTAGGTGGAATCAATAAGTTCCACGTAAGTGAAGCAGATAAAAAAAGTGATAATGGATATGCGATAAAAAAGGCCCACCATAATTAACAAGGAAGCTAATACCATGATTGCAAAGACAAGGTACATGCCTATCTCTCCCAGGGGCTTTACCCAGTGAAATCCATAAAATGAAAAATGAAAATCGGGTGATATATAGAATTCCTTCACCCAACCATTCAGAATAAAACGAATAACACTTATAAGCATTACTGCCCCGAAGGCAATTCTGAAAACAGCCAGGGGAGCAATATGAGAATGGATAAGAAAATATTTTTCTTTAAATTCCTTTAACCTGTTTCTAGTCGCCGTCATTATCGACATAGGTGATAAGAATACTTAAAGCTGAAGCCATATCAGTTTTGGTAAGAACTATGGTCTTTTGCAATTCCAGATAAGCAGCATCAACCACAGCAGGATTATTAACGATGTCCGCCGAAAGAGGATCTGTCAATAATGCGAATTTAGAAAGCGTTGCGGTAAATTGATTTTTAATTGCTGCATTCAGACTTCCTCCGTTATAACCGGCCTCCATTTGATCGAGGTAATCGTCGAAACCTATACCATTTCCGGCAGAACTTCTTCCTAAATACAGATTCTCGATTGCCTGAATGTGTAATTCAGCCAGCTCAACAGAAATGCCGCTGTAATATGCTTCCACTTTTTCAGGATATGTTACTCCCCCGGATTGCTTTCCAAGTGGAATTCCTATTCTGAAATTTTTGGTTAACTCCATGTCCTGGTTGAACTGATTTACCAGCAAAGCTGTAGAGCTGCCTGAACTGGTACCTGTAGAGTTAGAAGGCCTGAAGCATTTAAATCTGACTGTAGAAAAGGATTACCCGTATTAGAGAACATATTTTTTAAGACACTCGCGCTTACCTGGCCTGTAGTTCCCATAGCTGTTACAGAATCAATTTTCTGTAACATAGTAAGACGTGTCGATGCATCAGCATAATTAGCGCCTGAAAAATTATACGTTGAAGGGACTGTGTAACCAGTTTCAGGATCTGGAGTATCTTCTTCTTTATCTTTGCATGCTGTAAATAACAGGCTGGAAGCTATGCAGCTAAAAATTAAAATTTTGAGATTTTCATAATATTTAAACGTTATACAAAATTTATTTAGACTAATTATAAATAACGGCACAATAATAATCTTTGTTTAGAATGATTCCAAATTAAATATCCGGAAAATTCCTGACATACAAAAATATAACAAAATCCACAAAATCAGACAGTTATAATAAAAACAGGTCTTTTTGAATTCTACACTATAATATATGGTATCCTCAGGTGGGGAATTATCAATTATTAGATAAACCGCAATTATTTTTTAATTTTCGACATACACTGACTCAATGAGCCAATACCTTTACCATAGAAAATTCCATGTAGCTTTTCTATTGCTTCTTGCCTTTGGATTTTATTTCAATACTTTATTCAATGAATATGCGCTGGATGATGAAGCCGTGATCACTCAAAACAGGCTGACGAAAAAAGGAATTGAAGGAATAAAAGACCTGGCCACTCACCATCTCTTTTATGGATTTATTGAAAATGAAAGTAAGGTAGGATTATACCGCCCCCTTCCTCTTATCACCCATGCACTGGAATATGAATTTTTCGGAAAGAATCCCTTCGTCAGTCATCTGATCAACGTGCTGCTGTATGTATTCATAGTGCATCTCCTTTACACACTGTTAAGTAAATATATTTTTCACGACAAGCTATTGTTGTCTTTCATGGCATCACTTCTCTTTACCATCCATCCTATACATACAGAAGTAGTGGCTAATATTAAAAGCCGGGACGAGCTTCTCTCTTTAATGTTTATTCTCGGCGCTCTTATTTTTTTATTCAGTTACCTGGATCATAAAAAAGCAAGTCATAGCATCATCAGTATTTTATTCTATACCGCTGCCTTATTTTCTAAAGAAAGCGCGATCACCTTTATTCCGGTAATTGCGCTGATGCTGTATTTCTTCAGAGATGAAAAAGTAATTGCTATCCTGAAAAAAACTTTGCCTTACCTGGCTGTTGGCATTATATATATCATTGTTAAACTTATCCTGACCGGATTTACTTCACAGGATAATGAGTTCATCTTGAATACTCCTTATTTATATGCCAATGCAGAACAGGAATTTACTACAAAAGTGTTCGTACTGTTTAAATACATCACCCTATTATTTTTTCCTCATCCCCTCTCCTATGATTACTGTTATAACCAGATTCCTTACTGTAAATTTTCAGATTTCAGATTCATCATTGCAGTCCTGGTTTTATCTGTACTGGTCTTTACACCCATTAAAAAGTTCAGAGAAAAAAGCATATTCTCTTTTTCCATTTTATTTTTCTTTCTTACCATTTCCATCGTTTCCAATTTTGTCTTTAAGATAGGCGCCCCCATGGGCGAAAGATTTTTATTTGTTCCTTCTATTGGTTTTTCCATAGCCATTGCCTGGCTGTTGTATCAATACATCCACACTTCCAATACTATTATAACAGGCAGGTTAAAAATAATTTCTGCACTGTTCCTTGTGTTGGTCTTCACCTGCGGATTTAAAACCATTACGCGCAATGCGGACTGGAAGAACAATATTACTTTGTTCACCCGAGATGCGGAGTCGGCGCCTAACAGCATACGCACGCTGACCAACGGCGCTGCCTTTAGTTATTATTATGTACTGCCCGAAATAAAAGACTCTATAAAAAAAGAAAAACTGGCAGAAGATATTATTCAGAAACTAAGCAAAGCCATACGCATTGATCCGAAATTTGCAGAGCCTTATGTACATCTGAGCTTTATTTACATGAAAGAGAACAGGTTGGATGAAGCAGGGGCAACTTTCAAAAAAGCTTACCGGGGTAATTTACTGACAGGGAAGTTTGAACCGGTAGGTTTGGAGATAAGCGACAGATATGTATTAAGAGGCCGGAGCAAATATGAAGCAAAAGACCTCAATGCCGCTATCAGTGACTTCGATGAGGCGCTCTTCTTTAACAATGGCAATTATGATGCATGGTGGAACCTTGGAGGAATCTACCTGGAAAAAGGCGAAATTAAAAAGACAGTTGAGTGCTGGGAGAAAACCGTAGCGTTGCAACCAGGCAATGCCAAAGCCAAAGAACTGCTGGAGAGAATAAAGAGAGATTTTGCGGGGAGGTTTTGAGTTAATTGACAGTAGGCAATTGACAGTCGACAATCTTTGCTTAGCGAAGAATTTGAGAAAAATTTAAAAGCATTGTATAATTCAATAAACAAAGACAAAACTTAAAGGTATTTATTGCCAACTGTTTACTGTCAATTGTCAACTCTCTTTGATACCACAATATACTGATCTGACTGGGGGCGGTAGGTTTTAAGCTGTTCGCCGCTCACAAAATTATACTCGCCTCCTGCTTTATCTGCTACCGCTACTACGATGTATCCATTGGCAGGCATGTATTTAGAATACCACTCAAAAATATATTTTTCAGAATCAGGGCGGGTGAGCCAGGAGAAACGAACGTTAACCATGAGTATTATCGTCGGCTTATTTTTTTCAATCTCTGCTATCATTTCTTTCTGCATCTTCAAAGCATTGGGATGCTTTTCCATAAGACTATAGGTATAAATATAGCCCGTAGCAGATCTTCTCTGGGAATAAAAAAGTATCTGAGGTTCCGAACCTAAAATAGCGATCTTATCATTCACCCCGGAATTTTCTTTGATAAAGCGGGAAATTTCAATCGATTCCAGAAAAGGATTCCCGCCGTAAATTTTCTGACACAAAAGATTTACCCTGTCTTTAAATAAATACCTGTATTCCGCTTTTATCACAGAGATGATGACTACTCCGAAAAACACCCATTTGATCAAATGCGCGGCTTTAAAAAATTTTAAAAAATAATATTCACATACACACAACAACACGGCAAAGGAAATTCCCAATGCAGGCAGGTATTGAATAAAATAATGACTTCTGAAATAAAATCCCGGGCAGACACTTGCAAAAGAGAGCAGACAAAAACAAAGTACAAAAATTGCTTTGAGCCTGAAGGCCTTCACAAAGAAGCCCGCTAGCAAACCTACAGCCGACATGATCCATAATACCAAAGATAATTTGATCATGGAAGATGTGGACATCTTTAATACTTCATATGCATCAGACAAAGGGATCTGATTTGCATAATCAGAAGCGTATGTAAAAGTCCAGAAAATAAATTTTTCCCATGCTCCTGCTGCCAAAAGATATATAGCAAGTAATATAAAGGGAACGATTCCACCGAGCAGGTATGTAAACAAGTTCAGAAATATTTTTTTAACAGAAGCATATCTATATTTCTCAATCCACAACAACATTATAAGTATTCCACCTGAAAAACAGAAAAATATTCCTGACTGCTTCATGAGGGGAGCTAATCCAAGCACAAAACCGGCAAGCAAATACCAGGTAAGTTTATTTTTTTCAAAAGCGATCCAGGTGAGCCATAAACCGGCCAGCGCAAACAGCATGACAAAATGGGTAGCATGAGCGGCAAAGCCAAGTACTGTAGTGCTCAGGGAAGTGAGGGCAAATATTCCTGCCGCGATCACTGCATAGTATCCGTTCAATAATTTTTTAGCAAGCAGAAATAAAAAAATAATACTGGCAAGATTCACCCAGAGCAAACCAAGATGAATGCCTTTTGTAGTTTCTCCGAAAAGCACCATATTCAAGACATACATAAAATAAGTACCGGGAAACTTCATGTTGTAAGCCTCTTTATAGGGAGCAATTCCGTCTAAAATCAGAGAACCCATGTAAGCATATTCTCCTTCGTCCCGTTCCAGCGGAAAGGCAAGCAGCCTCATGCGTACATAAGTCACAAAAAATAAAATTGCTGCGAGAAGCAGGTATTCCATCTTCAGGGAGATGCCTCCCGAATTTCTTATTTCAGCGGAAGAAACTGATCTGACAGCTTGTTTTGAGGACATAAAAAAATTAAGAAAGAATATTCTTAAGCAAGATAAAAAAATTAGTAAATTATCATAAGATTTCCATAGCGATTTTTATGAAGCCCATTCAATCTATTAAAAGAGCATTTGTTGCATTCCTGATCTTTTCTTTATCATATTCACATGCACAGGAATTTTATAAAACAGATTTTATCAGCATAGACAGTTATGCGCTGAAAACACCTGCCGGTAAAACAAAAATAATGGATACACTCGCACATTACCTGACAATACCTGCGAAAAATGAAGTTGAAAAAGCAAGAAGTATATTCCGATGGGTAGCAGAAAATATCAGCTATGATTTTGATGCTTACCTGTCGGGAAATATTCCTTCGCAACATGCCAGCGATATTTTAAAATGCAGAAAAGGAGTATGTGCAGGCTATGCCGCGCTTTACAAAGCTTTATGCGACAGAGCCGGTATAGAATGTGAAATTGTGGAAGGTTACGCAAAAGGCTATAGTTATGAACCAGGAGCCGTGGGGGAAGGAACCAACCATGCATGGAATGCTGTAAAGATCAATGGCAAATGGTATTTACTGGATGCCACCTGGTCATCCGGTAGAAAGACAAACCATAATAAAACCACTAACGAAGAAGATTTTGAAGAATTTTATTTCTGTCCGGATCCGGCAGATTTTATTTACAGTCATTTCCCGGAAGAAGAAAAGTGGCAGCTGCTGGACAAACCTGTGACAAGAAAAGAATTTTTTAATCTGATAACTCCTTATCCGCAGTTTTTTTATTCAGATATTTCAAATCTCAGTTATAACCAGCCAGTAATTTACAGGAAAATATTTTTGAATCTGAAGGCAAGAGAAGGAACAAGCATGATGTACTGGTATACCACCCCGGACTATAAAGAACTGGAAACCGCTACATGGATTGACAAATGGATGCCGCAAACAAAAGAAATTGAAATTGAATATTTTAAGAACAAAGAATATCTTTTTACTCTTTACACAAAAGATGAATTTGGAGATGACATCACTTTAAGACAGCACGGCAATACGGCAAAAATAAAAAATCCTCTCAAATACGAATCTCCGGCGACCAATGAATACCATGCGGCGCTTGTCTATCATATTATTCCTTCCAATTTTGGACACGACACCAATGCCGTTAGTCCGGCAGAAAAGATTACTAGAGAATATGAATCATTGATACAGGATGCAGATTATAAACTAAAAATGAATTTTGCTGACCCCGAGATTGAAAATATATTACTTAAAGCAATAGACTTAAAACCGGAATCTTCATATGCCTATTTCAGAATGGCCAAATATTTTAGCGGCAGAAATAATAATTTGAAAGAGGAGGAATATCTTATTAAGGCCTTTGACAAAAAACTCGCTGAAAATCCCAACAACATCCTGTTGCGTTACAACATAGGAGCTTTTTATTATAACCAGGGAGTTTATTTTTACAATCAGAAAAAAAAGAAAGATGCAAAAATATACTTTGAGAAATCTGCAGATTACTTAAGGCCTATTGTAGTGTTTAAGACAAAAGGCAACTATGCACAGGGACTTCTTACCAAAATGATCTCTCTGAAGATGATTAAGGAATAATTATCCCAGGTCTTCAAACTTATACCCTTTATCATACACCGAATGTATATAATTTCCGTCGCGGGCATCTATAAAGACCCTGTTACCGGCAATGTTTTACAGTTTATGAGCAATATGTTTTATTGCTCTCCCCTACCATTTGCCTGCTATATAAATGCAGATGAAATATGGAGGTCTTATTTAAACAACTCAAACAGAATAAGGCCATGCTGACATCAGGCATAACCGGCCTCCCATACCTTTGCTGATATGAAACAATCTTCTATTATTATTTTCATTTAGCTCAAATTCACCTTCTCGTATTTATTTTATATTTTTGTATATAATTTAAAAAACATGCTTTTCCCATCCATACAAACCTATATCGAAAAATCTATTGAAAGATTTGATTTCATTGAGGAAGAAAGAAAAAAAATATTAAAGCAAATCAGCCAGCATATTGAGAAAAAAAATAAAGAGGGAAAAACGGCAGAGCTGATTTATGTCTGCACGCATAACTCCCGCAGAAGTCACTTCGGACAAATTTGGGGAAAAGTCGCTGCTGCCTATTACAATATAAAAAATGTAAATACCTATTCCGCAGGAACAGAAGTGACTGCATTTAATCCCAATGCCATCAAAGCCATACAGCATGCCGGCTTTAAAACATTTTCAAGAGATGGTGACGTAAAAAACCCAAGATATACCGTTGCTTTCAGTGAAAGAGAAACACCTGTAATCTGTTTTTCCAAAACCTACGAAGATGAGTCTATTCCTAAAGCAGGTTTATGCGCCATCATGACCTGCACGGAGGCTGATGGAAATTGTCCTTTCATTCCCGGAACTGAATTGAGAATTTCATGCCCCTATCATGATCCAAAAGCATTTGACAATACACCGCAGCAGGACGAAAAATATAATGAGCGCTGCCAACAGATCGCGACAGAAAATCTGTATATTTTTTCGCTGATAAAAAATAAATAATCAACTTATACTATTTCTACTTTAACACATTTAACCACTTGATTTAAATAAATTTAATTCAATGTCTTTTTTTCTTCTTTGATGTCGTCGC
>JAIERY010000408.1 GCA_019746425.1 Cytophagaceae bacterium | reverse complement strand
GCAATATTATACATTATTTTCTTTGCCAAGAGAAGGCAGAGACCTATTGCCATTATGGAAAGCAAAGTGAATACTTCTCTGGAATTTATTAAGACAGTAGGAACCTTATATTTCACTCAGAAAAATCATTTCAGATTGGTGAATTTAAAAATGAAATTATTTTTAAATTTCATCAGGGACAGGTATCACCTGGCAACCAATACGATGAATGAGGAACTCTCTAAAAAAATCGCTCTGAAATCCGGTTTACCGGAAGAAAATATTAAAACCATCTTTAATAAATTCAGAATGCTGGAACACAAAAGACTGAATGTTACAGCCGATGATTTAATAAACTTTCATAATGATTTAGATAATTTTTATAAAAATTGCAAATAATGGAAAATACAAGCGAACACACTTTCAACAATCCTAATTCACAGGAAGATTTTTTCAGACTGCACCAGTCGATCAACAAGATCAAGTCTGAAATACAAAAAATAATTATCGGACAAAATCAAATGGTCGATTTACTCCTGGCCGGACTTTTTTCAGGAGGACATGTATTGATCGAAGGAGTTCCCGGAATTGCCAAAACACTTGCTGCCAAGTTGCTTGCCAAATCGCTAAGTGTTGGTTTTTCCAGGATCCAGTTCACTCCCGATCTGATGCCTGCCGACGTGATAGGAACTTCCGTCTTCAACATGAAAACTTCCGACTTTTATTTCAATAAAGGACCTGTATTTTCCAATATCGTGCTCATTGATGAGATCAACCGTTCTCCGGCAAAAACCCAGGCAGCTCTCTTCGAGGTGATGGAAGAAAAGCAGGTAACTGTAGACGGCGTCACTCATGCGATGACATTTCCGTTTTTTGTGATCGCTACCCAAAACCCTATTGAGCAGGAAGGAACCTATAAGCTTCCGGAAGCACAGCTCGACAGGTTTATTTTCAAGATCAAGATCACCTATCCTTCCCTGGAAGAAGAAAGAAAAATACTATTCAAATTCAAAGAAGAGATGGGCGCGCCTACTTCAGATAGCATTCAGCCTGTATTAAATGCAGATGACATCAGGCATTGTATGAATACCATTAAAAAAGTGCATGTGAAAGATGAACTGCTTGACTACATTTCCAAAATCACGCACCATACGAGAAACAATGGAAATCTTTTCCTTGGAGCTTCTCCCCGCGCCTCTCTGGGTATCATGAGAACAGCGAAAGCGATTGCCGCAATGAGCGGAAGGGATTTCGTAACGCCGGATGATATTAAATTTGTAGCTTATCCTGTATTGAATCACAGGATCATTCTTACTCCGGAGAGGGAAATGGAAGGGTCGCAATCTGAAGATATTATTAAAGAGATTATTGAAAACATAGAAGTACCAAGATAATGTCCTTCTTCCGCAATTTTTATTTAACGCTCAGGTTCTTCCTGATATTCGGGATCGTTATCACGGTAATGCTCTTTAGCTTTTCGTATCCATTCCTCTTTAAAATAGCTGTAGGAATGATCGGAGGAGCGCTGGCGATTACTTTTATTGACACCATCCTTGTCTTCAATCCGGGAATAAAAATTCTTTGCGAAAGATTTACCCCTAAGGTTTTTTCTAACGGAAGCGTTAATAATGTAAGAATCGAGCTGCACAATAAAGGCAGCATGTCAGTCAATTTAAGCCTGATCGATGAGCTGCCGGCACAGCTGGCAAAACGCGACTTCCTGGTAAAGCTTCGGCTGAAAGCAAAAGAGAAAAAACAAATTGTCTATGAAGTAGCGCCTACCGTAAGAGGAGAATATAAATTCGGAAGGATCAATATATACATCAAATCATTCTTAAAAATTGTTGAACGGAGAAAAACTTTTAACCTGGATAAAACAGTCGCGGTCTACCCTTCCATCATTGAAATGAAAAAGCATGAGCTGAGGGCTTTTGCAAAAATTTCCAATTTCCAGGGAGTGAAAAAAATCAGAAGACTGGGGCATAGTTACGAATTTGAACAAATCAAAAACTATGTAAAGGGCGACGATTTCAGAAGTATCAACTGGAAAGCCACCGGCCGTCGCGGCAGCCTTATGGTAAACCAGTATGAAGATGAAAAAGCGCAGCAGATCTATTGCCTCATCGATAAAAGCAGATCCATGGGTATGCCGTTTAACGGATTAAGCCTGCTGGACTATGCCATCAATACTTCACTGGTCATTACCAACATCGCTTTATTGAAACAGGACAAAGCAGGCCTGGTCACATTTGCAGAAAAGATCCATACAGCATTGAAAGCAGAGCGGGGAAAGGTACAACTGAAAAAAATTCTGGAAGCATTATATAAAGAACAGGAAAGAAGCCTCGAAGCCAATTACGAATACCTTTATCTTTCTATTAAAAACTTAATCAAAGGAAGAAGCCTTATTTTCCTTTACACCAATTTTGAAAGTTATTATGCACTCGAAAGAGTAATGCCTATATTGAGAAAGATCAACAATACCCACTTGCTGGTGCTGGTATTTTTTGAAAACACCGAGATCATAGATTACCAGAAAGGAAGTGCGGCGAATATGGAAGAAATTTATTTCCAGACCATTGCTCAGAAGTTTGTATTTGAAAAAAATAAAATCGTTCATGAGCTGAAGCAATACGGAATACAAAGTATTCTTACAAGACCGGAGAACCTTTCCATAGACACTATCAACAAATACCTGGAGCTGAAGTCGAGAGGGATGATATAGTGCAGAGTGCTGAGAGATGAGTCCCGATAGCTATCGGGATGAGGAACACACTGCACTCTGCACTCACCTCTCAGTACCTTTAAAATATAAAAGCATGACATTAGATCAAAGAATCAAACAAGCCGAAACCCGCCAGTTCAAAGCCATTTTTCCCAATACGGTCAATCATTATGATACCTTATTCGGCGGCACTGCCATGTCTTTTATGGATGAAGTAGCCTTTATCACCGCTACACGGTTCAGCAGGATGAAGATGGTAACAGTGTCTTCCGATAAAATTGATTTTCAGATTCCCATTCCTGCCGGAACAATTATTGAAATTATAGGTAGTATTCAGAAGGTAGGCAATACCAGCATACAGGTGAAAGTGGAGATCTTTGTAGAAGAAATGTATTCCGATAGCCATAAGAAGGCCATTGAAGGAGTTTTCACCCTGGTTGCCATTGACGAAAACAAAAAACCGGTAAGCATTCCCAAATAATGAATATTCTATTAATTCAGGACATCGTTGTAATTCTTGGATTATCTGTCGGCGTACTGCTCATTTTCCAGCGACTGAAACTTCCCACCATCGTGGGATTTTTTGGCCTTGGCTGGTAATCTAACCACTACAGACCGCCGTTGTGGCCAACCACCCACTTCTCTTAAACATTTTCCACTCATAAAGATGAGTAAGCATATTCCATTCATCTGTTCCATCACAATAAAACTTTACGCTTGAATAACTATATTATAATAGCAAGAGGGTATGATTATAGAGTGGGATTTCTTTGAAGACATTTTATAGAGCCTGATGGAACATTGATAGAAGATTTTTTTTATTGATGATGATTCCTGTATGGAATATTGTGTATCGGAAATACCGGCTTCTAATACTGATTTGAATTGGGATCTCAAAACTGATAGAAATAGGCTCTCATAGCGATATTTGAGCCTTCTTCTTTAAATATTGTTTGATAAAAGTTTACTAAAAAAGTAAACTTTTTTATATATCTTTACGTTTAAATATGAGAGTTAGCTTTAATACCGATGAACTGGCAAGGCTTTATTCCACTCCCTTAGATGAAATAAAAGGGAAGCTGAAATATTCCAGGGAAATAATAAAGCAGTACAAAAAGAAAGTAATCATTCTTTTGACCATAAACGGTATCCATGATCTGAAAGCTTATAAAGGATTGAACTTTGAAAGGTTGAAAGGAGATTTGAAAGATTATTATTCAATAAGATTGAATCAGCGGTACCGACTGCTATTTAAAATCATTGAAGGGAAAGAAGACGAAATCATTATAGATGAAATATTAATAACCGAAATTTCAAAGCACTATGAGTAGAATATATGCAAATGATATTGTTCTAAAGGATGTGTTTCACCCTGGCGAATTCATTAAAGATGAATTAGAGGCAAGGGAAATGAAGCAACAAGAGCTTACAGAGAAAATGGGCATTGCAAAGAATGTTCTTAGTGAAATTATTCATGGTAAAAGAAATCTTACTCCCACACTTGCTTTGAAACTTGAATCCGCTTTAGGAATCAGTGCAGAATTCTGGATGAAATTACAGGTTAATTATGACATTAACTTAATCAGAAATCAGTACGGCGTTCTCATTGATAAAACAAAGGTATCAGGTACTAAGAAAACAAAATTAACTTCAGCAGTTTATAAAGTAGTTCATAGATCTAAGAAACCTTCCATAGTGAAAACGAAAAGACAAGCATACAGAGCAGCTAAAAAGAAAAAATAAGAATAATAATTACTTATAGTATAAGGGTTCAGGTGGATACATCTGAACCTTTTTTTAGTGTCTTTCCAAATGAAATTTATAATTGTCGTTACAAAAAGTTCTTTGAAAAAAGGTATAAAGGCTGAAATGTTATCAGAGAAATTTTACCTGAGCGCACATTAATTATGGCATCAATGGAAAGAATGTAGCCAAAGCGGCGAAAAATGCGAAGATTCCTTATGTGATTATTGAGCTGAATGCAGAGACGGTCAAAACAGAAAAAGCCCTCGGCGAGCCTATCATCTATGGCGATGCGGTAAAGGCAAATATACTTTATCATGTAAATATGCACCAGGCACGCGTGGCGGTGATAGCCATTTCAGATCCTGATGCCACTACCAGGATCCTCGCCAATATCCTGCAGGTCTCTACGAAAGTGCATACGATCATCCGCACAAGGTTTGTGCATGAGATGGAGCATTATTACAAGCTTGGCGCAGATGAAGTGATCCCCGAAGAATTTGAAACTTCTATAGAAATATTTTCGCGCGTACTTCATAAATACCTGGTTCCTGAAAATGAGATCGAAAATTTTGTAAAGCATATCAGGGCAGATAATTATGAAATGTTCAGGCCCATGCCCGATTCAAAAGCAAAAAATCTAAGCATAGACTTGCCCGATATAGATATTGCCACTCTGAATGTACAGCAGGGAAAAAATGAAATTATCGGAAAACCGTTGAGTGAGTCGCAGATCAGGAAAAAATACGGTATCACCATTGTTGCCATCAAAAGAGACGATGAATTTATGTATGAACTAAGCGGAGATACAGAAGTATTGCAAAACGATGTGCTCTATGTTTTTGGAAATCCGCAGCAAATCTTCGAATTCAATAAAAAGATCAAGCTCTGATTCAGTGCCTTATCCCCATAAGAGATAATTCATATACAGGGAACCTTAGTTTTTGTATATTTGTCATATAGTCCTATGAGTCCCTATCAATATAATTGTGTGCTATTAGTTGATGATGACGGAGTTACCAACTTTATCAATCACCGGCTGATTAAAAAACTAAACCTCACTGACTGCATTCAGTCTGCTATTAATGGCAATGAAGCGCTCCGTTATATAAAGGATTTCATCAGCAAAAACGACCAAAACTGCCCTGAATTAATACTTCTGGACATCAATATGCCCGTTTTGGACGGTTTTGAATTTCTCGATGAATTTCAGAAACTGAATATCAATAACCGGGATAGAGTCAAAATCATAATGCTCACTACCTCTACCCACCAGAAAGATGTATTGAAAATTGCCAAAGACACCAAAATCGGCTATATCAACAAACCCCTTACCGAAGAGAAATTAAAAGAATGCCTGAATGCTCCTGCCCAGGAAGCACGCGGAATGGCTTAATTCTGAGCCCATTTTCTTCATTCATAACTCTTTTATTTTATCATATCTTCCCTTATTTTTGCCCACTGAAATTTTAAATATTACTCTTTATGGCAAGTACTTCAGACCTCTCTAGAGGTGCATTTATCAGGTTCAATGGCGAACTATGCGTTGTATTGGAATACGAACACCGCACACCAGGTAATTTAAGAGCCTTTTTCCAGGTAAAAATGAGAAATGTGAAATCGGGTAAATTGGTAGAAAACAGGTTCAGAGCCGGAGAAGCCATAGAGCTTGTAAGAGTAGATGTGAGATCTTACCAATATTTATACAAAGAAGGTTCCAACCTGGTATTGATGGACAACCAGACCTTCGAGCAGATCTATGTTTCTGAAGACTTATTCGGCGACAGCCTTAAGTTTTTGAAAGAAAATATGGATGTGCTTATCTCTTTCGACAGCGACCAGCCTATCTATGCAGAGACACCTGTTTCTGTAGAACTTGAAGTAACTTATACCGAGCCAGGTGTAAGAGGCGATACCGCCACCAAAACATTAAAACAGGCTACCCTGGAAACAGGCGCCGTGATCAACGTACCTCTTTTCATCAATATAGGTGAGAAAATAAAGGTAGACAGCAGAACCGGCGAGTATATTGAAAGAGTGAAAGAATAGAGTCATTTCAGGTAAGAAAATCAGAGTATTTGAAGGAAAAATTGCTGAACATTTTTTTAACTTCATACACCAAAAAATTGATCTCTGAATTTCTTACCCTTATGAGAAGAATATTCGACTACTTCGTCCTCAGCTTCATCCTTGCCATGGTATTCTGTCTCTATGGATACGTCTTCACCACTGCCGGAATGATCTGCCTGTATGCCACCATATACGCCATGATGGAGGAGAAAAATCCAAAAGGCTATTAAACCCGGCTTTTATTTTACCGTATAGACTCAAACATCCCCTGAAAGGATGTTTCTTTTTTTTTATAATTTTTTAATTCAAAACATTTTCAGGGCATTAGAATTTATATATTTTTAACATTGTTTTTTCCCCAACAAGACTATATCCCTTATGAAAGAGAAGATCAATACTGATGCTGTGTTAATGGAAATTGCCTGGGAAGTTTGTAACCAGGTGGGCGGAATATATACCGTTATCCGTTCCAAGGTGCCTTCCATTATGGAAAAGTGGGGAAGCAATTATTGCTTAATCGGTCCTTACTTTGCCAGCAGAGCTTCCGCTGAGTTTGAAGAGATATTTGATTATGCCGATGACGATCCTATTGCACAGGCTGCCAAGAGACTCAAAGACATGGGCTTTGAAGTGCATTATGGTTACTGGCTGGTATCGGGCAGACCTAAAGTAATTTTATTAAATCCCTTCAGCGCCTACAGCAGACTGGGAGATGTAAAATACATGCTGTGGGAACACCATGGCATCAGCACACCCGGAGAAGACGATCTGCTCAACCAGGTAGTGGCATTTGGATTTTTAGTAAAAGAATTTTTACACCAGCTTTCCAAAACAGAAGTCGCTACCAGGCCGGTGATCGCGCACTTCCACGAGTGGATGGTAGGTACTGCTATTCCTGAAATAAGAAGAGACAACCTCAATGTAAATGTAGTATTCACTACACACGCCACCCTGCTGGGAAGATACCTGGCGATGAACGACAATTTCTTTTACGACCACCTCCCCTTCTTTGACTGGGAGAAAGAAGCGAAAAATTTTAACATAGAAGCTCAGGTAAAAATAGAGAGAGCGGCAGCGCACGGCGCACACGTGTTCACGACGGTAAGTGAAGTAACGGCACGAGAGTGTCTTGCATTGCTTGGAAGAAACCCCGATATGGTTTTACCCAACGGACTTAATATTGAAAGATTTACTGCCCTCCACGAATCGCAAAACCTGCACGGAATATACAAAGAGCAGATCCATGAGTTTATCATGGGACATTTCTTCCACAGCTATCCTTTCGACTTAGACAAGACTATTTATTTCTTCACCTCAGGAAGATATGAATATAAAAACAAAGGATTTGATTTAACACTCGAAGCGCTGGCAAGACTTAACTGGAGAATGCGCGAAGAGAAAATGGATACCACTGTTGTGATGTTCTTCATCACCAAACAGCCTTTCCACAGCATTAACCCTTCGGTATTGCAGTCACGCGCGGTGATGGAAGAGATAAGACAAACATGCGAGGCGATAGAGAGACAAGTGGGCGACCGCCTTTTCAATGCTGCTGCCGCAACTACTGATACTAATTTCCCTAACATCAATACTTTTGTAGACGACTACTGGAAGCTGAGGTTGAGAAGAACATTGCTTTCATGGAAGTCTAAACAGCTCCCTCTGGTAGTAACACACAACATGGTAAACCCTAACGATGAGATATTGAGCTTTGTAAGAACCTCCAACCTGGTGAACAACTGGTGGGACCGAGTGAAGATCGTTTACCACCCTGACTTTATTTCTCCGGGTAACCCGTTATTCGGTATGGAGTACGGACAGTTTGTGAGAGGCTGCCATCTTGGTGTGTTCCCTAGCTACTACGAGCCATGGGGCTACACTCCTCTGGAGTGTATGGCCAGCGGTGTACCTGCAGTGACGAGCGACCTTTCGGGCTTCGGAGATTATGCCTTGGAAAATGTACCAGACCAGGGCGACAAAGGAATATACGTGGTGAACAGAAGATACAAGAGTTTTGATGAGTCTGCCAACCAGCTTGCAGACCAGATGATGTCTTTTGTAAGACTCACCAGAAGAGACAGGATCGAGCAAAGGAACAGAGTGGAAAGAGCTTCAGAGCATTTCGACTGGCAAAACCTCAGCTCCTACTATGACAAGGCATACAACCTGGTGCTGAAAAAAATAGGCAAAGCAGTTTAAAAAAATTAAAGCCGGAATTTACTTCCGGCTTTTTTATTTTACCTCATCTTCCATTTAAATGTCTGAACAGGATTTTGTCTTGAACAGGATTTGTGGGATTGTCTTGAACAAGATTTGTGAGATTTAAAGATGGACAGGATAAAATATAAACTTCGAGTTAATGAGCAGATGGCTTAGCGGTGAATCGGATTAAAAGATGGATATGAAAATCATGTTCATCTCTTAATCCTTAAAATCCTGTTCAGACTTTACTTCAGGATTTACCTCTCTTAAAACCTATCTCTTTCCGAGGCTCTGTTGCTCCTGCACAAACAAACCTTGTGCGATCTTAGCCGGAAACTGACCGATCTTTGTTTTTCGGTCTTCCTGTGTTAAACCCTGCAGTTGCTTTTCATAAATGTGAAGCTCTTCTTTTAAAATTTCCTGTTGCTCGGGATTAAGCCCATCCATTAAAGGATCGATGTTATAGGAATTTGAAAAAGCAGAAAAGCTTAAAAGAAAAGTAAGAAATAAAAGAGGGATGTAGTAAAAAGAGATCCTAAAAAGACAATAAGCATTTCGGCTTATTCTTGATTTAACAATAAAAATCATAGCTGGTTGAAAGATTGTGTGGCAAAAATATAGGTACAAGTATTCTTTACAAATATTTTTTCATTTTTTCGACGAAAAAGTTTTCAATATCAGGAATTTACAATTTGGTTTGGGATATGGACAATTTTTTAGGAGTGTTGACAACAACCTGGTTGAGGACACAATCAGACCGGTAGCGATAGGAAGAAAAAATTACTTGATTAATTCTGAGTGTTTTAGCAATTTCTGGTGAGTAGTTTTTGTGGTAAAAACCTACTCACCGAATTACGCACCTTCTATATGACGTTATATGACATTATATGATATACCAATATAGCGAAATTTTTAAAATTTTACAGGTGAGACAATAAAAAAGCCCCTGTGAAAAGGGGCTTGCGGAATGGACGGGACTCGAACCCGCGACCTCCTGCGTGACAGGCAGGCATTCTAACCAGCTGAACTACCACTCCGTCAATATTATTAAGAACAACAATATTCAATTTTACTTTCGAACCTGGCAACCTTCCCGATCACAATCGGGACATTCTAACCAGCTGAACCACCACTCCGCAATTAGTAATCTCATTAAGATGGGTGCAAATGTATCTAAAAAAGGCTAATTAACCAATTTAATCGCAATATTTCCTTTAATAATCTTTCTGTAACAGGCCAGGAAAAACGGCAGTTCCGAGCACTAAAGAATATCTCAACATAGATATATTTATTTAATTTTCAGGAAGTTAAAAAAAACAAATTTCTCTATATTCTGACCAATATTGAGAATTTAAAAATCTTATAATCAGACCTCGGGTAAAATGCCCCGACTTTTCATTCCTCCCGAAGGCTTTCGGAACAGGCTGTCCATTCCGCAGATAAATAAAGAAGCCGGTAAAATCGGGCTCATTATTTATAAACTCTCTTCATTATTTTAAATAAATACACACCATTACCACCTGTATGCACTTTATTATATAAGCCATTATCCTGAACCACTTAAGGTCATAAAATGCATTGATGAGGATAATGGATATGGGAATAATCGGGAGAGATCCTACATGAAGATTGGTATTGAAATAAACAACGGTTAATACATTGATGCTGGCAAACACGGCAAGAGAAAGAAAAATGCGCTTCCTGTTTTTCAGAAAAAATATTTCGGGCTCTTCACCTTCTGTATTTTTTACAAGCAGGTTAGCCACATATACAAAAGATGCAAGAGGTGCGCAAAGCTGAATGAGAAAGTTAAGATAACTGGCTTCAATGGAATTGATACGATCATAAAAAATATACCAGTTGAATATGATCATCTCGAATGAAAAAATAATCAGCAGTAAATGTTCCCAATAAATTTTCCATCTTCCCCGTGAAGCCCTTCCCAAAAATATTGCCACCTCCGCCAGGGATATACCGAACAACAAAGCCGGCACCATTTGTAAAAACTCTATTTTGGTCATGATTTATAAAATTACTTTTCAATATTCTTCTGCAAATACAGCCTCATGCTCCCGAGCTCCACGGCGCACAAATGTCCGTAAAATTCATTGCTGTTATATACACAGCCATTGTCCAGGTTTATCTTGCGCTGCTCTCCCACTTCCTGCAGGCTATTCTGTATGTCAATTAAAGAGACTGGGGTATGCCCGTGCACCACTACCTTGTCATAGTAAGGCTCGCTTACTGTAAACCTTCTCGTCCATACCATCGACTCGGTATCTTCAAAAGGTATGGGGGCATTAAAATTAATTCCTGCATGCACCAGTATGAAGTGATCGTACAAAGCATAGTATTGCAGCGATCTGAAAAAACTAAACTACCTTCGGCTGAAGCCGAAGGGTTTGGTATGGGCTGAAAGCCCACTAAAGTTATTCCGAAATCTT
>JAIERY010000360.1 GCA_019746425.1 Cytophagaceae bacterium | reverse complement strand
TCAAAATGTCTTTCTTCGCTCAGCACCAGTTGGAATCATTAAACATTGAGAATAACCTTGTCGATGAGTTAAAGCAAATGGGTACAGATAAAACAGAGATAGAAATAAGAACTATCCTGGGTTGCTTTCTATTTTCCAACGACGATCAGTTCAAAAAAATCAAAGTATTATCAGGAGGAGAAAAATCCAGAGTTGCGCTGGCCAAGACTTTGATTTCTGAAGCTAATTTCCTCTTGCTGGATGAGCCTACCAACCACCTTGATATACAATCTGTGAATATTCTTACACAGGCACTGCAACAATACGAAGGAACTTATGTCGTTATCTCTCACGACAGGCATTTTGTCTCTCAGGTAGCAAATAAGATCTGGTATATTGAGAATGAAGAGATAAAAGAATACCCGGGAACATATGATGAATATATAATATTCAGAAAACAAAAAGAGCTTGAGGAAAAACAAAATCCTCCGAAGATTGTACCGGTAAAACCCAAGCCTGTTGAAAAAGAAAAAGTAAGTGAGCAGAAAAATTCCAACAAAGAATTAAAGAACATTCAGACACGTCTGGAAAAAACCGAACAGAAAATCGGAGTGCTTGAAAATAAAAAACTTGAGCTTGAAAGCGAGCTTGCCAAAGCAGAAGTTTACAGCAATATGAATTTATTATCTGAAATAAATTCCAAATACGAAAAACTAAAAAAGGAAATCGAAGAAGAACAGAAATCCTGGGAGAACCTGGCTTTAGAAGCAGAAAATCTGGAGAAAAGATCATGATCAAACATAAGCGTCTTTTATTTTTTATTTTATCAGTCTTTATTTCAGGTATTGCTCATTCACAAATTGCATTTACTACTGAAGATCAGACATATGATAAAAATATAAAGACTGTACTTTTGTATCCTTCAGCTAATTCAGTGAAGGACCCTCTTTATACCCCTGTCGTTCCTGTAGAAGCTTCGGGAAATCTATTGCTTGAGTTTGATGAACTCGGAAGTGAATTTAAAAGATATTATGTAAAGATCATTAATTGTAACTGGGATTGGACAGTCTCTACTCTAAGCGCCATACAATACCTGGATGATTATAATGAGTTTCCGATAACCGACAGAAAGATTTCCATTGGAACAAGAATCCCTTACGTACATTATAAATTTCTACTTCCAAGAATAAAAGAAAGCGGAAATTATATAGTGAAAGTATACCGGAATTATGATGAAGAAGATCTCGCTATCACAAGAAGGCTGGTGGTATATCAAAACCTGGCTGCTATACAAAGCACTGTTAAATACTCTATCGATCCATCGGTAAGAAATACACATCAGCAGATAGACTTTAGTATAAATTATTATAAGGCCAATGTGGTCAACCCCTATCAAAATTTAAAAGTGGTATTAAGGCAAAATCACAGATGGGACAAAACTATCAGGAATCTTGTACCGGTAACAGTTGATGAAAACATAAAGCAGGCAGAATTTTACTATTTCAACAGGGAAAATAATTTTCCGGGAGGCAACGAATACAGAGTGGTAGAATTCAGAAGTTCTGCCTTCAGTGGATATAACGTAGCGAGAGTAAAGAGAGATTCACTCCGTGCGGAAGTTTTTGTATATGATGATAAGAGCAGAGCAGGCCAGGCATATTCTCAACCACTTATTCCTGATTATGATGGCAAGTTCATTATAGAAAATTATGAGACGGGAGATAAAGAAACTTATCCAGATTACATGTATGTAAACTTCTATTTAGATACTGAACCTGCAGATGGAAAAGTATATATTATAGGAGGAATGACCAATTGGAAACTCGATGATGCCTTTGTAATGAAATATGACACCGAGTCAAAAAAATATACCTGCAGGGCTTTATTAAAACAAGGGATATACAACTATTCTTATGTGATGGTAAATCCACAGACGAAACAATTTGATGAAGCATATTATGAAGGAAGCCACAGCGCTACTCAAAACAATTATGATATCATTGTGTACTATAGACCTTTCGGCGGGCGCTCTGACCTGGTAATAGGATATCAGAATACTAACTATCTAAGCGGAAGATAATACGGTATTATATTTTTATTGGAATTCGTAAGGAGTAGTTCTCTGGTTTGGATCGGCATTGGCAATATCCAGCATTCCAAATCCTTTATGGGTGAAAAGCCCGATTCCACAATCAAAAATAAATTCCTGAACCTGTCTGGCCGCATAAAGCGTAAAGGGAAAGGTATACCCTCTTACTTCATATTTATTCTCTTGTTCAAAAACAGGAAATATTCTGGCAAACTTTTTCTCTTCTTCTTTTACTTTTGTCAGATAATTTTTATCAGGTATTAATTGAAATTTAAAAAAGCCTGCAAGCTCTTCCGCAGAATACCGGCCCGATTTTTCCATTCTGTCAATAAGATTTTCATAGACAAGATCAGAAAAAGCATCCATCACAGGGCTGATGAATTTCTTAGGATCATTTGAAGGGTCGAAAGGACTTATTACCACCATCGGAGAGATGCAAATGTATTTTACTTCTTCTCCCAGTTGGGGCATGTTTTCTTTTTCGACATTAAGCGGTACCAGCAATAATTTTCCAATCTCAATCTGCGGATGCTCAAATAATGATTTTAAAATAAACTTGAGAAATTCTTCGCTTGAACTGGAAAAAACTAATGTGATTTTGCTTGAGTAAAAATGAAGTCCTTCTTTACCAACTTTGGTCTGCCCTTTTAATCCCGAAAAATTATAATCAACGTAATTATTGAACTTGTTCTTATTTTTTTCAATCAGGGAATTAATCAGACCGGAAATTAAATACTGATGATGGAAGGGCACCGAAGCCCCTTTATTAGTTAAGCCGAAGACTATTCTTACCCTCAATGTAAAAAATGATTAAAAAATTTAACAATACTTCTACTACGGTAATAACAGTTAGTTTAGAAGAAATGTTCACTCTTTAAACATTAAATCTGAAATGCATGATATCGCCATCTTTTACTAAATATTCTTTTCCTTCAATGGCCACTTTTCCGGCTTCTCTGCAAGCCACTTCAGACTTATATTGCTGATAATCAGACAGTTTTATTACCTCAGCTTTTATGAAGCCTTTTTCAAAATCGGTATGTATCACACCGGCTGCCTGAGGAGCTTTCCATCCTTTTTTGATAGTCCAGGCCCTTACTTCTTTTACTCCGGCAGTGAAATAAGTAATGAGATTTAGAAGTGAATAGGAGGCTTTTATTAATTTATTTAAGCCGGAATCAGTTAATCCATACTCTGCCAGGAACATTGCTCTTTCTTCTTTATCGGTCAATTCAGCAATCTGTGCTTCTATGGCAGCACAAACTATAATTACTTCAGCATTTTCTTCTTTCACAGCATTCTTCAGCATTTCTACATATTTATTTCCTTTCAATACAGAAGCTTCTTCCACATTAGCCACATAAATTACAGGCTTAGCTGTTAAAAGCTGAATATCCTCTATAGCCTTTTTATCTTCCTCAGGTATGTTCAGACTTCTGGCGCTTTTACCGGATTCAAGATGAGTTTTATATTCTTGTAAAGTAGTTAATTCCTTTTTTGCTTTGGCATCACCTGACCTTGCAATTTTCTCTATACGCTGAATTTTTTTATCTACTGATTCAACATCCTTAAGCTGTAATTCCGTATCAATAATTTCCTTATCAGCAACAGGATCAACTTTACCTGCCACATGAACTACGTTAGGATCTTCAAAACATCTGACCACATGAACTATTGCATCTACTTCTCTTATGTTTGCCAAAAATTTATTACCTAAACCTTCTCCTTTACTGGCCCCTTTTACAAGTCCTGCGATATCTACAAATTCAATCACTGTTGGAAGTACTTTCTCCGGATGAACTAATGTTTCAAGAATCTCTAATCGCTCATCGGGCACAGTGATTACACCTACATTGGGCTCGATCGTACAAAAAGGGTAATTTGCTGCTTCTGCTTTCGCATTTGATAAAGCGTTGAAGAGAGTGGATTTTCCTACATTAGGCAATCCCACGATTCCACATTGAAGTCCCATTGATTACTTGGATTTTTAAATATCAGGCTGCAAATATAACCATGATATAATAGATTTATAGGATTGGGGTAATTTTTCAGGTATAAAAGTTGAATTTACAATACTACAGAATCGTAGTGCATTCAGTATGAGGATATAAAAAAAGCTCCGGTTTATCCGGAGCTTATAATGTTTGTTTGCCCTAATCCCACTTCAACTCATCATCCGGAGTAGTAGCGCCGTTAGTGCTGGTTGGTGTAGAGGTTTCATTATCTTCTTTTTCACCTCTGTCCTTGAATTGGGAAAAATCAACTTCAGGCATTAATTCTGTTTTCACATGGTCTACAGTGCCTTTCAAAGCTTCGAGGAATTTATCGAAATCCTCTTTGTAAAGGAATATTTTATGCTTTTCATAAAAATACCCTTCGTCTTTGAATCTCCTCTTACTTTCTGTAATAGTGAGGTAGTAGTCGTTAGAACGTGTTGACTTAATGTCAAAAAAATACGTCCTTTTCCCTGCTCTTACTCTCTGAGAGTAAATTTCTACTTTTTCTTGGTCTTTGTTCTCTTCCACAGTCCTTTAAATTTTTAGTGAACGCAGTAAAAATAACCCATTTTTACATAGATTCAAAGAAAAAAATTAAATTAAGTGAAAAAAATTACATTAAAATAACTTCTAAAAAGGGGCGTTCAACTTGAAAATATGAAGGTTAATATTAAAAAAACACTAGCTTTTAGCATTCTAAGCATAATTATAGGTCATAACATCTATTCTCAGCATGCGAAAACTCAGACAGGAATGGCTTCCTATTATGCTTCAAAATTTCATGGAAAAAAGACAGCTTGTGGTGAAAAATATGACATGTATGCTCTGACCGCTGCCCACAATACGCTTCCCTTCCACACTTATGTGAAAGTAACCAATTTGAAAAATAACAAAACCGTAATCGTACGAATCAATGATCGCGGACCACATGCAAAAGGAAGAATAATAGACCTGTCGAAAGCTGCTGCGGAAAAAATCGGTTTGATACAGGATGGTGTTGGTAAGGTAAGAATTGAAGTGATAAATGCCGATGAAAAGAAAACAAATGATAAGGAACCTGAACCGGATAAAGAAACTTCCAATGAATTGGAGAATCTGAAAAAAGGATCAACTTATGACATTAATGGAAACATAGTGAATGTTTCAGGTTATGGTATTCAGGTATTGTCACTTGAGAATAAAGAAAAATTAAAACAAGAATTAAAAACACTGCATAATAAATACAAAAAAATCTATATTGAAGTGGCAGAAGTTAAATCAAAAATAGTTTACAGAATTATTATCGGAGAATATGCTTCCAGTGATGCGGCAAAAAAAGATTTGGCAAAAATAAAAAAAGAGGGACATAAGGGCTTTGTGAAAAAATATATAAGCAAATGAAAGAGAAGATTAACATAGCCACTGTACGGCAATTCGGGAATATAGAATTTTTGGCCAGACAAATGGTGGAGGGATTCATCACAGGATTACATAAATCTCCTTACCATGGATTTTCAGTAGAGTTTGCCGAACATAGATTGTATAATACCGGAGAATCTACCAGACATATCGACTGGAAAGTTTTTGCAAAAACAGACAGGCTATATACCAAGCGATATGAAGAGGAAACAAATTTAAGGTGTCAGATATTAATTGACTCTTCCTCTTCTATGTATTACCCTGCGCCGAATTATGATAAAATTACTTTTAGTATCATGGCGGCAGCTTGTCTTTCATATATGTTGCAAAACCAAAGAGATGCTGTAGGTATTTCCACATTTTCACAGAGTCTGGAGTTGCAAACCCCCATCAAATCCACTCCTACTCATTTGCACTCGTTATTTATTTTATTAGAAAAACTTTTAAAAGAAATACCAAAAGAAAAAAAGACATCTGTTGCTTCTGTTATTCATCAGATTGCCGATAAAATCAATAAGCGGTCGCTGGTTATTATTTTCAGTGACATGTTTGACAATGAGGAAAACCTGGATGATATTTTTTCTTCGTTGCAGCATTTGAAGCACAATAACCACGAAGTATTATTATTTCATGTGCTTGATTCCAAAACAGAAGAAGAGTTTGATTTTGAAGAAAGACCTTATGAATTTATAGATATAGAAAACGGAGAAAAAATTAAACTACAGCCCTCTCAGATCAAAGAGCATTACAAAAGGGCAATTAAAAGCTATCATCATGATCTGAAGCTAAAGTGCGGACAATATAAAATTGATTTTATTACTGCAGATGTTAATAAGGGTATTGAGCAGATACTCCAGTCGTATTTAATTAAGAGGACAAAAATGAAGTAGAGACGCGATTAATCGCGTCTCTACACACAAACTATTTCAGGCCTTTTTCTTTCAGTCCGATCAGATTCAAAGCTGAACCAGCCTTAAACCACTCGATCTGACCTTCATTATAGGTATGATTCACTGTAATCTCTTCTTTAGAGCCATCCTTATGATTTAGTACAACTTTTAATGGAACACCGGGAGTAAATTTTTCAAGACCCATAATGTCTATCGAATCATCTTCCTGCACTTTATCATAGTCAGCAGCATTTGCAAAAGTCAAAGCCAACATACCTTGCTTCTTCAGGTTAGTCTCATGAATTCTTGCAAAAGATTTAACCAGGATCACTCTTACACCTAAATGTCTCGGCTCCATGGCAGCATGTTCTCTGGAAGAACCTTCACCATAGTTATTATCACCTACCACAATCGATCCTATTCCTTTTGCTTTATATGCTCTTGCAGTTGCCGGAACTTCTCCGTGCTGGCCAGTAAGCTGATTCTTAACTTTATTAGTAGCCTCATTAAAAAAGTTGACGGCACCGATCAACATATTGTTAGAAATATTATCAAGGTGACCTCTGTATTTCAGCCATGGACCAGCCATAGAAATATGGTCGGTGGTACACTTGCCTTTTGCTTTGATCAAAAGCTTAAGACCCTTCAGATCTTTTCCTTCCCATGCAGGGAATGGATCAAGGAGCTGAAGCCTGTCTGATTTTGGATCGACATCTACCTGCACTTTGCTACCGTCGACTGCAGGGCTTATATAACCGGCATCTTCTACCGCAAATCCTTTTAAAGGAAGCTCTATACCTTGAGGCTCATCCAGCATTACTTCTTTTCCATCCTCATTTAACAATTTATCCTTTAAAGGATTAAATGTTAAATCTCCGGCTATTGAAAGAGCTGTTACGATTTCCGGTGATGCCACAAAGGCATGAGTATTAGGATTACCGTCATTTCTTTTTGCAAAGTTTCTGTTAAATGAAGTGATGATAGAATTTTTCTTATTGGGATCATTGGTATGTCTTGCCCACTGCCCGATACACGGACCACATGCATTTGCAAGTACTACTCCTCCTATATCATCAAATATTTTCAACAGGCCGTCTCTGTCTGTGGTATAACGTACCATCTCTGAACCCGGCGTTACAGTAAATTCAGACTTTGCTTTTAATTTTTTGGTAGCAGCCTGCTTTGCAATCGAAGCAGCCCTTGTTATATCTTCATAAGAAGAATTTGTGCATGACCCTATCAAGCCTACTTCTAATTTTGCGGGCCAGCCTTTTTCTTTTACCGCCTTGGCAAATTCAGAAATAGGCCATGCCGCATCCGGAGTGAAAGGTCCGTTGATATGAGGCTCCAATTTAGAAAGATCAATTTCAATTAACTGATCAAAATATTTTTCAGGATTTTTATAAACTTCATCATCTGCTCTTAAGTACTGAGCAACTTTATCCGCTTCTGCTGCAATATCTTTTCTGTCTGTATTTTCCAGATAAGCTTTCATTTTCTTGTCATAGGCAAATACCGAAGTAGTTGCTCCTATTTCAGCACCCATGTTACAAATGGTTCCTTTTCCTGTACATGATAAGCTTTCAGCGCCATCCCCAAAATATTCCAAAATAGCTCCTGTTCCACCACTCACTGTTAATATACCAGCTACTTTTAATATTACATCTTTAGATGATGTCCAGCCATTTAATTTACCGGTAAGCTTTACGCCAATGAGTTTAGGAAATTTTAATTCCCATGGCATACCCGCCATTACATCCACTGCATCTGCTCCACCTACTCCGATGGCTATCATTCCCAATCCACCTGCATTAGGAGTATGAGAATCTGTCCCGATCATCATACCACCAGGAAATGCATAATTTTCCAATACTACCTGGTGTATAATTCCAGCGCCGGGTTTCCAGAACCCGATCCCATATTTATTAGATACAGAAGCAAGAAATGCATATACTTCTTTATTTACTTTGTTAGCTGTATCCAGATCTTTTTGGGCGCCGGCCTCAGCCTGTATCAGGTGATCACAATGCACAGTCGAAGGAACAGCGACTTTCTTTTTACCTGCTGACATGAATTGTAACAAAGCCATCTGAGCAGTTGCATCCTGCATAGCTACTCTGTCTGGCGCAAATTCTACATAAGACTTTCCTCTCTCATAAGCTTTACCTGCTTTGCCTTCGAAAAGGTGCGTATATAATATTTTTTCTGTTAAAGTAAGTGGTTTACCAACTGCCTTTTTTGCTGCTTCAACCCTTTCGCCAAAACGGGCATAAAGAGCTTTAATCATGTCTAAATCGAAAGCCATATCTTATCTGTCTTTAGTAGTTAAAAATTTTAGAATGCAGGCAAATTTACAAAAAGAATCATACTAAAAAACCCCAATTCGGGGTGTGGCTTAAATTATTGAGCCTTAGGCTTATCCACATTATTCTTAGACAAACGCCTAAATTAAGCGGATTAATACTTTAATATTCTCTTTAAAAGCTTACATGTTGCAACCTCAATGGGGATTTTACGTAAATAATAGTTGACTTAAGGGTTAAAAAAACCTGAAGATGAAAAAGATCTGTTTTTTATTGGTGCTTACAGGAGTGATTATAGGGGTTCCTTATATAGGACACACTAATTCTATTTCTCCCCTAAAAAATATTTCAGAAATATTTTCTGACCTGATCATTGACATAGAAAAGAAGGATGCTTCAGGAACAGATAAAAAAGATGGCGAAATCAGAATAAAAATTACAGGAGGCCAGGCACCGTATTCAATCAGCTTATTCAGCACTACTATAAAGGCCCAGAAGTTTGAAGGCAATGAGGTTAATATCGATAATCTTTCATCCGGAACATATTTATTTATTATACAGGACTCCAATAAAGAAATAAAACAGGAAAGCGTAACTATTCTCACCAGACAATAGAAAGTAAAATGAAAAAGGTAACAAAGTTTTTGTTGTATTGCTTTCTAATAGGTATAGGAACCTTCAATTTCCACAAGGTTACAGCACAATGTTTTGACCCTACTGTAACAATCAATATCAATCCGACACAGAATCCTTGCTATGGAGTAAGCCTTGGAAGCATACGAGTAACTATTGGCGGCGGAATGGCCCCTTATACCTATGCACTTTACAGTGATACTATTCCTGACAGAAGCACCACTATAGCTGCGAATACATATACATTTACAAATCTACCCCCTGGTACATACCTGGTGGCTGTTCAGGTAACCAAGCCTATTGGCTTTACTTTCTGTACTCAGAATGTAATTATTACTTCCCCGCCACCTATAAACATCAATGGAGCAGCTACTCCGGCTTCATGTAATGGAGCCAGTAATGGTAATGTGAATATTAATATCAGCGGTGGTACCGGACCATATAATTTTATATGGAATAATGGATCATCGACTGAAGACCTCAGCAACGTACCAGCCGGTTCATATAGCGTAAATGTAACTGATGCTAATGGATGCCCGGCGTCAAGCGGACCATTTGTAGTGGGCCAACCACCTGCGGTACCAGCCAATGCAGGACCTGATGCTATAATTTGTGCGGGATCATCTACTAATTTATCTGCTTCAGGCGGAGTAACGTATTCATGGGCGCCGGCTGCCGGTTTAAGTAATCCGAATATTGCAAATCCTGTTGCTACACCTGCCGCGACAACAACTTATACTGTGACAGTGACTGATGGAGCCGGTTGTTCTAATACCGACAATGTAACAATTACAGTAAATCCTTTACCGCTTGCCAATGCAGGTCCGGATGCTAGTGTTTGTGCAGGATCATCTACTAATCTTTCCGCTTCAGGTGGAGTAACTTATTCATGGGCGCCGGCAGCTGGTTTAAGTGATCCAAACATTGCTAACCCTGTGGCTACTCCGGCTGCTACTACCACTTATACTGTCACTGTAACGGATGCAAATGGCTGTGTTAATACAGATAATGTTATAATAACTGTAAATCCTTTACCTGTAGCGGATGCAGGACCAGACGTAACCATATGTGTTGGATCAAGCACTAATCTTTCTGCTTCAGGTGGGATAACTTACTCCTGGTCGCCTGCAGCAGGATTAAGCAATCCTAATATTTCTAATCCGGTAGCTTCTCCTATTGTCACAACAACATATACTGTAGCAGTCATTGATGGTAATGGATGCGTAGATACCGACGATGTAATTGTAACAGCAAATGAACCAACGGCGGATGCGGGTTCTGACGTAACCATTTGCGAAGGCACAGGCACTATCCTTAATGGCTCTGGAGGAACAACTTATTCATGGGCTCCAGGAGGATCTTTGAGTAATCCCAATATTTCAAACCCGGTAGCCTCACCCGTTACGACTACAACATATACTTTAACAGTAACTGACCTGATGGGATGTACAGGAGATGCACAGGTAACAATTTTTGTAAACCCTGCACCAATAGCAAATGCAGGCCCTGATGCTGCTATGTGTTTTGGCGCAAGTATTAATCTATCAGCTTCAGGAGGAGGAACTTATTCATGGGCTCCTGCAGGATCTTTAAGTGATCCAAATATTGCTAATCCTGTGGCTACTCCCGTTGCTACTACAACTTATACCGTTACTGTAACGGATGGAAACGGCTGCCAGAAAACAGATGATGTAGTAATAACCGTAAACCCTTTACCTACTGCTGATGCCGGAGTGGATGCAACAGTTTGCGCAGGCTTATCTACTAATCTTTCGGCTTCAGGCGGAACAACTTATTCATGGGCGCCAGGAGCAACGTTAAGTAATCC
>JAIERY010000080.1 GCA_019746425.1 Cytophagaceae bacterium | reverse complement strand
CTCAGGGTTTCTATGGTTTCTGGTTTTGATTGCCTTAATGTTTTTTTCTTTGCCATGGAGCAAATATAACACTTTTTGGCTCATATTTAATGAACTAGGTAATAAATAAAAACTCCTATGAAAGTCATCGCTAATGTCTCCGGTTTCATGCTTATTTCCATGCTGGTCTTTTTGACCACATCCTGTAGTCCGGGTGAAAAGTCTTCCAGTAAAAAATTCGTTAATCCTCCTTTTGAATCAGCAGCCAATGGGTACACAGAAATGGAAGTAGATGCTGCGGAAGAAAAAACAATAAGTCTTCCCAATGGAACAAAACTTATTGTTCCTGCAAATGCTTTTGTCGATGCAGACAATAATCCGATCCAGGGAAAAGTAAACATAAAGTATAAAGAATTTCATGATGCTGCCGATATTATTCTAAGTGGAATTCCAATGACTTATGATTCCGGCGGAACAACGATGAATTTTCAAACAGCAGGAATGTTTGAGCTCTTAGGATTTCAAAACGGTAAACCGATATTTATCAGCAAAGGAAAATCCGTAGAGGTTCAAATGGGCTCTTATGTAGGGGAAAATAATTATAATTTTTATCGGCTGGATACAGTAGCAAAGAACTGGACGTATCAGGGAATGGCTGCTATAGCTCCCAACAATGATAAAGCTATGAAGGTACAAGGCATGACCGGCCCTCCTGTTACCAAGCCTATCGAGCCTAAACCATTTAATTCAGACAAATTTGTTTTTGATCTTAAGATCAATACTAAGGCATATCCTGAACTTACAGACTTCAACAATATTATCTGGCAATATGATGGAGATTCCGATAGCCTGAATCCGGAAAAAAATCAATGGATATTTTCCGAAAAGTGGACAGACATTAAGCTTGAGATGAAAGATGCGGACAACTCTTCTTTCTGGCTGCTGCTATCAAATAAAAATAAAAGCTTTAAGTCGCAGGTAAAACCAGTATTCGCCGGCAGAAAGCTGGAAGAAGCGAAAAAGAATTACGAGAAGAGAAAAATCGAATATGAGGCTTATCTTAAAAAGAAAAAAGAAGCTGTTGAGCGCATCAAAAACGAATGTGATTTTGTGAGAAGTTTATCTGTAAGTGAGTTTGGGACATACAACCATGACAGATTTTATAGCATTCCGGATGCAGTAAAAGTCATCGCAAATTTTGAAACTGAAGAAGAAGTAGATAGCAGAACAAAAGTATTTTGTATTACTGCAGACAACAGAGCTGTTATACCTTATGCCATTGGACCTGGCAATTCATTTGCATACTCACCTTCTGAAACCAATACGCTGGTAGCGGTAATGCCTGGGGACAAGATCGCTGTTTTCAAAGATTTCAAAGGATTAGGTTTTACTTCCTCTAATGCTCCCAAAGAATATACTTTTAAACTTAAAACTCAGGCGCAGAAAATAACCAATTCCGAAGATCTTAGAAAAGCGCTGGGAATCTGATTTGGATTTGTGAAGGAAGAATTATGAGAAGGTTAGTATTGTTTGCATTGGCATTTTGGGCATGTACTTTATTGCATGCCCAAAGTCCTAAACTTTTACCTGTCAAAGTAAATTACAAATGGGGATACGTTGACATGAACGGAAAAATAATTATGCCGCCCAGGTATGATTATGCCGAAGAGTTTAAAAATATGCATTATGCAATGGTAGAGATAAAAGGCAAGAAGGGGTTGATTGATACCAATGGCAAAGAAATACTTCCTCCC
This sequence comes from Cytophagaceae bacterium, assembly GCA_019746425.1. Lineage (GTDB taxonomy): Bacteria > Bacteroidota > Bacteroidia > Cytophagales > Cytophagaceae > JAIERY01. Next base: position 9,315 of record JAIERY010000080.1, on the reverse strand, counting down.
AATTTCACAAATATTGAACCCTTCGATGAACATACCATAAAAATTGCAGAAGACTCTCTATGGGGATTAAGGAAAATCACAGGAGAAGTTTTGTGTCCTGTTATTTATTCCCGCATAGAAATATCTGATTCTACGCACTACCTTATAAGCAATAAAAACGCCTGGGGTATGATGGATACCAGCGGAAAAATAATTATCCCTGTCCAATACGACACCATCAGAATAGAAGGAAAATATATAATACCTGTAAGTCAAAACAGGTACGGGATCTATACAAAGGACGGAAAAGAATTCGTGCCATGCATTTTAACTGATTATGAAATTCTTACGAAAGATCTAATTATTTGCAAAGATAGTGTAGGCTGGTATGGCCTGGACGAAGATTCCACTATACTCTTCAAAGGAAATTATTCTTATGTAGAATCTACGCCAAACAACAGATATCTTTTTTTAAGCAACGAAAATGGTCGACTGCTTTATTCGACAGAAGACAAAAAAATTATCAGTGACACTACTTATGATTACTATGTTGCAGACGACAACAAGGATTATATATATACGGTACGCCATAAAAAAATGGGGATCATTACGCGAAAGGGTGAGGTGATATCCGATCCATTATACCGGAACATTATTTTTGACCCTTCAGGTATTTTCAAGATCAATAAAGATGGCCGATGGGGATTAATGAATCAAAAAGGTGCTGTTTTATATATTCCAGCTCTTGATCATATTGGTGAATTCAAAAATGGAGTTACGCTCACAATTAATAAAGGTAGATACGGCATCATAAACATCAAAGGGAAAACGGTTCATCCATGCACGGGAGACCGAGTTGTAATTAAAAACAGAGAGGCAGAAGTATTTACGGGAGAAGAAAAAGTTTATTATACTTTTGATGCTCAGGGTAACGTGATCGACAAAGTTGAATTTCACAAGATAAAAACGTTAACCATTGCTTCACGTGATATCATAAAAATTGACACTGTCAGCAGGTTTAGTTTTGTAAGCCGCCCGGCACGACGTGGTGGTGGCAGAGGAGGCATAGGTTCAGTTGGCGCCGATGAATATGGATGGTTTCTGAAAGGTGGTAAGTGGGGTTTGCAGGACACTTCAGGAAAACTTTTCATTCCAAATTTTCTCGATGACATAAATGTTTATCCTGAGCTGGGATTAACATTGGTCGGCTATATGAATAAGGACTATGGCATGCAGTACGGAATTGTCGATCACGAAAAAAGAAAATTTGTGCTGCGTCCCAGCTGCGAAGATATATTCATAGAAGATTTTGAGAATGGAGAAGTTGCAAGGATTATCCAGCTCGGAATGAAATATGGATTGCTAACCCGCAGCGGCCGCATAATAACCCAGATGGTAGTAAAAGAAAATGATCAACCTAAGTCTGTTCCTATAACTTATATAGGAGATTTTTCAGAAGACATGGCGAGGATCAATGTGGGTGGTAAAGTCACCATAAATCCTACTACTTCAGGGAGCAATATATTGTTTTATGCCAGGAACAACAGAAATAAGGCCGCTGCTGCTTATGGTGGAACCTGGGGTTATATCAACCGCGATGGAAAATTTTCTATTGAACCTCAATACCAATCAGCAGGAGATTTTAAACTCTCAAGAGCTATTGTGAAAATGGAAAATTCCTGGGGTGTAATTGACAACAAAGGCAAATTCGTTATCCCGAATAATTACGGAAAAATAAGCTATATCCCTAAAACCAATGACAGCTTGTTTCTACTGGAAAAATTTCAAACTAAATCCGGAATTATCAATGAAGAAGGAAAAATCATTATCGAACCGCAGTTTGATGATATAGGGGAATTTTCTCAGGGTTTTGCCAAAGCCAGGATGCATGGACGCTGGGGCTTCATCTCCCCTTCTGCAGACACCCTAACCGATTTTAAATTCGATGAGACTAAAAATTTTACAGAAGGACTGGCAGCGGTAAAAGTAAAATCCAAATGGGGTTACATTAATCTTGAAGGTGATATGGCTATCTCTCCACAATTTGATTTTGCAGGAGATTTTCATGGCGGACTTGCCATGGTAAAAGTAAAAGGTAAGATCGGATACATTGATCAAAGTGGGAAGATAATCATAGAGACTAAATATTTGAAAGGAACCGACTTCTATGGAAATTTAGCAGCCGTAAAGAAAAAGAGAAAGTTCGGACTGATCAATAAAGAAGGTAAATGGGTTGTAAAGCCAGCATATAAAAAAGTAGAATTTACTTCTAATGGATCTGCTATTGTTAAAGCAAAAAAATATGGGTTGATCAATAATTCCGGAAAGCATTTACTTAAGTGTAAATTCAAAAAAATAAATCCTTTCTTTGAATCAAGAGCATTGGTCTTTACTACCAAACATGGGGCAGGTTATATAGACTCTACGGGAAAATTTGTAATACATGCGCAATATAAAAATGCCGGTAATTTTTCGGAAGGAGTAGCGAAGGTCTTAATAAATAATAAATATGGATACATTAATAAAGCCGGAGAGATTGTAATAAATCCGACTTACCGCACCTGCAGCGAATTTAAAGAAGGCAAAGCTTTTGTAACCACTGCTGATAATAAAAGCGGGTTTATCAATAAATCAGGTGAGATCATCATTCCTTTCAAATCCAATACACCGCTTTTTTTCCAGGAAGGCTTTGCTCTGGTAAAAACTCCAGAGGGAGTATACTACATTAATGCCGAAGGAAAAGCTCCTTTCAAAAAAGAGTTCAGCGGCGCTTCTCCGTTTACTCACGGTCTGGCTATAATCAGTAAAGGCGGAACAGGAATCATGAATAAAGATGGAATCGTTTTAATATCGCCTAAGTATTCCATAATACATGATTATACAGGTAAATATGCAGAAGTAATCAATACTTCTTTTAAAGGAATTGCCGATCGGAATGGAAAAATAGTAATCCCTGCCAATTATGAAGTGATTACATTCAATAATAAACTACAGATTTTCAAAGTAGAAAAAGGAGATTATCTTGGCTATCTTGATATCTTTGGGAACTGGATCTGGAAATCAACCAAATGATTAATTCAGCACTTTAAATTCAATCCTTCTGTTCTTCTGCCTGTTTTCTTCAGAGGTATTGGCAAGCATAGGTTTTGTTTCTCCATAACCCTGAAACTTTAAACGTGTCGCAGGGATTCCTTTGCTTACAATATAATCAAACACTGCTTTTGCTCTTTTCATGGAAAGATCCATATTGTCTTTATCCGAACCCACATCATCGGTATGACCACCAAATTCCATTTTTACATTTGGATTAGCCTGAAGAAAAAGAACGATCTTATCTAACTCAGTTTTTGACTTTTCCTCGAGTGAAAATGAGTTGCTGGCAAAAAATATATTATTCAACACAACTGCTTTGCCTGGTTTTATCGGGTCAAGGTAAACATCCAGTGATAGCGGATTAAAATCCTTTGGGTTTTTATAATCAAAGAAAGAACTCTTAAAGAGATAACCCTCCTTCTGAACATACAAGGCATACTCTTTTCCTTCTGAAAGTACTATCAGGTAATCGCCATTCTTTGAGTCTGAAGATACAGATTGAATGACTTTATTGGTCTTAAGATCTATTAATTCAATTTTTGCGCCCAGCTTCTTTTTTGTCTCCGCATCATATATAGTGCCTTTCGCAAAAGTGCTGTGGGTCTCTGTTACAATTTCTTTAGGCACTTCAAATTCGAAAAGATACGCCTTGCTGATTCTCATATCTTTCTTCTCATATACGGAATAATAGCCTTTTTTATTATCTACCGTAATGTATACTGTAACATTGTCAATATGCGTATTGATAGGATAACCTAAATTTTTAGGAACAGACCAGGACAAGCCGTCGAAGTTCGAGTAAAAGGCATCGAAGCCGCCAAGACCGGGATGAAAGGTGGAAGAAAAATAAAGTGTTGTTCCATTGGCGTGTATGAATGGAGAAACTTCGCGTCCGGGTGTATTGATGTCCTTTCCAAGATTTCTGGCAGGCGCCCATTCTCCTTTTTCATTTTTTTCTGTTACCCATATATCTTCTTTGCCGTAGCCGCCTTTTCTTTCAGAAGTAAAATATAAGATTCTTCCATCTGCCGAAAGCGCAGGCTCAGAATCCCAGACATTTGAATTTACATTCGGTCCGAGGTTTTCAGGAACCGACCATTCATTTCCCTCTCTGTAGGACACATACAGATCACAAGCGCCAAGACCATCTTTGCGGTTGCAGGATGTAAATACCAATACTTTTCCATCAGCGGACATGGTACAGGCGCCTTCATTAAATTCAGAATTAATATTCTTAGAAAGAGAAACAGGATCGGTCCATTGACCATTTACTTTTTTGCTTATCATGATATCCTCATCCTGATCTGCATTTGGCCCGTCACGTTTGGTAAATATTAATATTTCCTGGTCGGCTGTTACTACAGGATATGCATGTATATAATATTTATTGATGACCGGACTCATTTGTACCGGCTTAAAATTTACAGGATTTTTCTTGGCTTCAATACCGAATTTAGATTTTTCGAGCAGAGTGCTTGCATTTTCTACAAGTCTTTTGTCTGTCGGGGAAACAGCAAGCACTCTTTCCAATTGCTTCTGGGCTTTTTCGTAATCACCTTCTTCATTAAAGTAAAACTCACCTACAGTATAATAAGCGGCAGCCATTTCTTTGGAATTAGGTTTGATCTCACAAGCTTTTTCAAAATGCATTTTGGCCATCTTGCTATCGCCAAAAAGTTTATATACACCGGCAACCTTTAAACGGGCTTCCACAAAATTTGGATCCTTGGCAACCGCCTCTTCGAGTAAAGCAATTGCCCTGTCGTAATTTGTTCTAGACTTTATAATAGCTTCTGCTTCCTCATACAATTTGATCGCTTTTTTATTGGTAGTAGAGTATTGCGAATAGGATAAAGTTGTAAGAGCAAGGAAAACGAAAAGGCAGGTAAGTGTAAAAAGATTTTTCATAGCTTAAGGGATATTCATGTATTTATGAATCTGTAACGAAATTTCCCATTGGGGATTATTCTTAATATAATCAATGATAACGGGCAGCATCTGGTTTTGTTTCGACCATTCGGGTTGCAGAAAAAATTTGCATTTCTTATCAACTTTCGAAGTAAATGATTCCGCCCATTCAAAGTCACTCTTATTATAAATAATAACCTTCAATTCGTGTGCCACAGAAAAAATTTCAGGAAGGGGCTCCTTAAATTTTTTTGGAGAAAAACATATCCAGTCCCAGTTACCGGTTAAAGGGTAAGCACCCGAAGTTTCCAGGTGAGTATTTAAGCCTTTGTTTTTTAAAGCAGTTGTAAGAGGAGCAAGATTAAATTCCAATGGTTCTCCACCCGTAACTACCATTATTTTAGCGGGAAAAGATTCTGTTCGTTTTGCAATATCTTCCACTGACACCAGCGGGAATTTGGAAGCATCCCAGGATTCCTTCACATCACACCAATGACATCCTACACTGCATCCTCCCAGTCTTATAAAATAAGAAGCTTTTCCTTGGTGAAATCCTTCTCCCTGAATGGTGTAGAAGTCTTCCATGAGAGGAAGTACCTTTCCTTTTTTTACATCCTCTTCCGTATAGTGAGTATGGATCATTTTTTGATGAGTTGACAGTATGGTCACGATAACTATCGGGAGCAGTTAACAACACTACTGCTTCTATCCAATCTAAAATCTATTATCTAACCTTTAATATCTATTTATAAATTTCACCTTTACATGCGAGTAAAGTATTCTTCATTAATGCAGCAATAGTCATAAGCCCTACTCCTCCCGGAACCGGCGTGATAAAAGAACATTTGGGAGCTACTTCATCAAATTTTACATCGCCTGTCAGACGATATCCGGATTTTTTGGAACTGTCAGTAAAACGGTGTATTCCAACATCCACTACAACCGCTCCTTCTTTTACCATATCAGCCGTTACAAACTCAGGCTTACCAATGGCAACGATTAATATATCTGCTTGTTTTGTAATCTCTTTTAAATTTTTGGTTTTGCTATGACATAGGGTAACTGTGGCATTACCAGGATTTCCATTGCGTGCCATCAGAATACTTACGGGAGATCCCACAATATTACTTCTGCCAAGGACAACGCAGTTTTTTCCTTCAGTAGGAATATTATATCGTTTAAGAATTTCAATAATACCGTAAGGGGTTGCAGAAATATAAGTAGGGAGATTTAGAGTAAGCCTTCCAACGTTCAGAGGATGAAAACCATCTACATCTTTTTGAGGAGAGACCGCTTCAATTATTTTTCTTTCGGATATATGCTTCGGAAGAGGCAGCTGCACTATATACCCGTCGATATCCTTATTCTCGTTGAGCTCCTGAATTTTTTTCAGCAATTCAGCTTCGGTGACATCTGCATTATATCTTACCAGGGTAGAATTAAAACCTACTTTTTCGCAATGCCTTACTTTACTGACTACATAAGTCTCGCTTGCTGGATCTGCACCTACGAGTATTGCTGCAAGATGCGGTTGCTTCCCTCCTTTTTGCTTAATGGATTTTACCTCCTCAGTGATTTCAGCCAGGATTTGCCCGGAGATTTTTTTGCCGTCGAGTAGTTGGTAGGACATATTAAAAAGTTTTGAGTGCTGAGTGCAGAGTACTGAGATCTCATCTCTCATTACTCTGCACTCAGCACTATTAATCAAGTTTAAGAACTGCCATAAACGCTTCTTGCGGTATCTCCACATTTCCAACCTGTCTCATTCTCTTCTTACCTTTCTTCTGCTTCTCCAACAGTTTTCTCTTCCGGGAAATATCTCCTCCATAGCATTTTGCCAATACATCTTTTCTCAGTGCTCTTACAGTTTCTCTTGAAATAATTTTTGCACCTATGGCCGCCTGTATGGCTATCTCAAATTGCTGTCTTGGGATCAGCTCTCTTAATTTTTCACAAAGTCTTCTGCCCCAGTCATAAGAATTGTTCCTGTGAACGATAGCGGACAATGCATCGATTTTATCTCCATTCAAAAGTATATCCAGCTTCACCATATCCGATTGCTTGAATCCAATCAGCTCATAATCCAGGGAAGCATATCCTTTGGAGATGGATTTTAATTTGTCGAAGAAATCGAATACCATTTCAGCTAGAGGCATTTCAAAGATCATTTCCACTCTGTCGGTAGTAAGGTAATTCTGGTTGATCAGCATGCCCCTCTTATCCATACAAAGTGTCATGATCGGTCCTATAAATTCAGATTTGGTAATAATCTGCGCTTTGATATAAGGCTCTTCAATACGATCCAGCCTGCTTGGGTCCAGCATTTCAGAAGGAGCATTTACAATATGCATTTCTCCTTTAGTATCGAAAGCATGGAACTGCACGGAAGGAACGGTAGTAATTACTGTCTGATCAAATTCACGCTCCAGCCTCTCCTGGATAATTTCCATATGAAGCATACCAAGAAAACCGCAACGGAAACCAAAACCCAAGGCTCCGGATGTTTCCAGTTCCCAGACAAGGGAAGCATCATTTAGCTGAAGCTTTTCCATCGCTTCCCGCAGGTTTTCATATTCGCTGGTATCTACCGGATAAACTCCGGCAAAAACCATAGGCTTAACATCTTCAAAACCCTTTACTGCTTCCCGGGTAGGATTTTCTACATGAGTGATTGTATCTCCTACTTTTACTTCTCTCGCCGTTTTAATTCCCGAAATAAGATAACCCACATCTCCTGCTTCCACTATATTCCTGGGCTCTTTATCCAATCTTAAAATTCCGATTTCATCGGCATTGTATTCTTTGCCTGTAGCTACGAATTTTACTTTATCGCCTTTTTTGATTGAACCGTTATATACCCTGAATATTACTTCTACTCCCCTGAACGAATTGAAAACGGAATCGAAAATTACGGCCTGAAGCGGTGCATCCTTTTTCCCTTTGGGCGCGGATACTCTTTCCACTATTGCTTCCAGCACTTTATCGATACCAATACCTTCTTTTCCACTGGTTGGAATTATGTCTTCTCTTTTACAACCCAGAAGATCCACCATCTGATCTTTTACTTCTTCAGGCATAGCGCCAGGAAGATCTATCTTATTTAAAACCGGAATAATTTCCAGGTCATTATCCAGGGCAAGGTAAAGATTGGAAATGGTCTGTGCCTGTATTCCCTGAGCGGCATCCACCAGCAACAAAGCGCCTTCGCAGGCTGCAATAGATCTTGACACCTCGTAGGAAAAATCCACGTGGCCCGGAGTATCTATCAGGTTGAGTATATACTCTTTACCTTTATAATTATAGTTCATCTGGATAGCATGGCTCTTGATGGTGATTCCCCTTTCTCTTTCCAGATCCATATTATCTAAAAGCTGAGCCTGCATGTCCCGTTGGGCAACGGTTTTTGTAAATTCAAGCAGCCTGTCAGCTAAAGTGCTCTTGCCATGATCAATATGCGCAATTATGCAGAAGTTCCTTATATTTTCCATTTACACGTCCAAAGAATTAACAAATTTAGGAATAATAAATACTAAAAAAATAAATCAATAGTTTAAATATGCAGATATTTGATAAGAGATGAATATTGATTATAATTGTTATAACTCCAAAATTTACCAGGAAGGATATATCATTAAATGAACAAGGCAAATTTAAAACCCTTTTTTGAAGGCGTATACTATTCTTTTCCTGTTCAGCTTCTCATAAATCACCTTAAAAAAAATCAGGTACTCCTGCTTTTATGGCTCCTCATGTTTGGGTTTGTGACCCAGAATGTCGGTATGATGGTCGGCGCTCCCTACCTTTTCCTGGATCCGGAATATATTAATTCGGTGGATTTCAGGGGCTTTTTAATTATTGGAATTTCTCTGGCTATTTTCATCATGTCTTTTCATATAACTACCTACATTCTTGATAGTTATAGATTTAATTTTTTAGGAACCATTCCTAAGCCTTTTACCAAATTCTGCCTGAATAACAGCTTAATCCCGATTGCTTTTGTAATAGTCTATCTTATCTGTATCATCAGATTTCAGACCAAAAACATGCTTGCTCCTCCGGATGAAATACTCATAGAACTGGGAGCTTTTCTCACCGGATTATGCGGAACCCTGTTTATACTCTTTCTTTATTTCAGGAGCACCAATAAAGATATTTTCATAGAGCTGGCGCTAAGCCTGGATAAGCAATTGAGAAAAAATACCATCAGCCGGGTGAATGTGATGAAAAAATTAAAGACGGCTAAAAAAGACAAGTATATCGTTCATCATTATCTGGACTTTCCATTGGTAGTAAAAGAAGTTCCTGAATATAATACCTATGACAAAAGAACCTTAT
>JAIERY010000120.1 GCA_019746425.1 Cytophagaceae bacterium | reverse complement strand
TCATACCTGCAAATGTATCCCGATTTTTCACCCGACAAAAGTAGAAAAAATGGGATAACTAAACGCCTATACCTATATTGTTATTCTTTTATTTCTATTTTCAAAACCTTGAGAGCTTCGTTGATAGGAATTGCAAAACCCAAACCTTCCGTGCCTGCCTGTTTAATTTTCGCAACAACGATACCTACTATTTCGCCTTTTGTATTTACTAAAGGCCCTCCGCTGTTTCCGGAATTTATACTTACATCGGTCTGAATATATATTTGTCCTTCGATTTTTCTTTTACCGCTCACAATTCCTTTAGTGACTGATTGCCCGAGAGAAATATCTTCAGGAGTACCTATTGCTAAAACATCTGTACCTACTGAAAGCTCTCCTGTATGTATAGGAAGACATTTAAAACCAGACCCAGCTTTAACTTTAAGAAATGCAACATCTCGTTCTTCATTGACCTTAATTATTTCTGCTTCTAAAATAAGCTCGTTAGAAAAAATTATTTCAATTTTCTTTGCATCTTCTATAACATGGTAGTTTGTTAATATGCCACCTGTTTTTGATATTATCACCCCACTGCCATGACCAAACTCCGTTTTTACCGTAACGCAAGACTCTATACACGTCTTATATAAATCTCCTTGAGTCGCAAAACTTAAGGGATCAATCTTGTCCACAAAAGTAACTTCTCTTATAGAATCTATTTCAACTTTTAATCCCTTGATTAGTGTCTCCTGGAATATTGGATTCTGTGAAAGCACCCGAGCGGCACTATAAAATGCTAGCGTTAAATAATCTGTAGTACCATTTTTATGAAAAGCTGTTCCTTTAGTTTCAAATATTGACACTACCTTTCCCTTTCGTAAATCCAACAAGGACCATTTTACATTAATCTTAACATAAACATTTTCCATGGTTGCATATCCCCACATGTCACTTACTTCAGCACCAAGAGCATAAGTAGCATCTGAATTGTCTTCTTTGAAAACCTGGCTTACTGTTTTACTTATATTAAGACTATCGTCTGAAAATGCTTTTTCTATTTGTTTAATAATGCCAGGTTTTGTGCTTTCAAGTTGTGCATCCCAAGTATTGTCGTATTTCCAATCAGCTATTTTAGCTAATCTGCCAACAACCTGATTAGGACTTAAAGTAAAAACCACATTACTAAAAACCGTTTTTTTTGTTGGCTTGCCCGCAAAAACTGAAACATAAGATTTAAGATTAGCATTAATAATACTATCAGAAGGAATCGAGTCTATAGGTAAGATAAAAGGATAATATCCCTCTTTAAAAACAATAATTTCTTTCCCAGGAATAGGTTGGATAGAAATTTTTGCAGGAGTTACATTTGGAGATTTTCTATCCTTTGACAAAAGAATTGTAGCTCCTGTAGGGTCGGAATTAATTTTAACATGCCGAACCTTAGTCTCTGATGAATATAAATTATCGCTGTCAGTTTTTTGAGAATAAATCGATATTGGACTCACTCCAAAAACCAAAAGACAAAAAAGTATTTTCATATAAAAAAATTATACACTTTTACCAAGCACCTTCTGCTTTTCAGGCTTCACTGTCTTCGCAGGGTAATAAATCGTATCTGAAAGACTTGTTCCCGGTGCTACCATCGGCAACACGTTCTCCTCTTTCAAAACTTTTGCGTGAATCAAAAATGGCTTCTCGCAATTTTGCGCTTTCTTAATTGCTTCTTTAAGCTCCTCGGCACTTTCTGCACTTACAGAATCCATTCCGAATGCTTTCGCCATCATCACAAAATCAGGATTCAATAATTCTACGCCAGAATAATTTTTTGCATAGAACTGTTCCTGCCACTGTCTCACCATTCCTAAATAAGCATTATCCAATAGTAAAACTTTCACCGGCCATTTTTCCTGAACACAGGTAATCAACTCCTGGAAGTTCATCTGGAAAGATCCGTCACCTGTTACGCACCATACATCATTTGCTGGTGCAGCAGCCTGTGCACCCATAGCAGCAGGCAATCCAAATCCCATAGAGCCTAATCCTCCTGAAGTAAGGAAATGATTAGGCTTCATTCTTACAATATATTGTGCAGCCCACATCTGATGCTGTCCTACGTCAGTAGTAACGATCGCATCTTCTTCAAGCATTTCTTCCAGCACCTTTATCGCTGTTACTTCTGTAAACTGAGAATAGTCAGCATCCATGATAGGATATTCTTCTCTCAGATCGTTAAGGTGACTAACCCATGCAGCTCTGTCTTTTTTATTCTCTGCATTTCTTGTATCAGGAATATTGGCAATTACTTTCTTCACATCGCCGTGAATGAACAATTCTGTCTTCACGTTTTTGCCAGACTCACTTCGGTCAATATCCACATGGAAAATTTTTGCATTAGGCGCAAAGGTATCAAGCTTACCGGTGATCCTGTCATCAAATCTTATTCCCCATGCTACGATCAGGTCTGCCTCCTGCACTGCAAGGTTGGAATATTTCATTCCATGCATGCCCAGCCATTGAAAGAACAATGGATCATTGTAAGGCATAGCGCCGATTCCAAGAATTGTAGAAATAACCGGAATATTTTCCCTTCTTACGAAAGCCCTTAATTCTTCCCATGCTTTTGAAAGCAATATTCCATGCCCGGCAATGATCAGAGGTTTTTTTGCTTCGGAAAGAATTTTTGCCGCCGCTTTGATATCATTGTCTGTTACATTATAAACTACTTCCGGGTTTGGCTTCTTGAAATGATCTTCCCAGTCTTCATCAAGGTCAATATAGCTTAGCTGTACACTTCTTGGTATATCAATTAATACAGGTCCGGGCCGGCCATGCATACTGATTCTGTATGCTTCGCTGAAAATTCCTGCAGCATCTTCCAGACTTGTAATTAAAAAAGTTTTTTTCGTGATAGGAATGCAAATCCCTGTGATATCTGTTTCCTGAAATGCATCTGTACCGATCAAAGGCAAATTTACCTGCCCTGTAATAGCGATCATAGGAACAGAATCTGCATACGCATCAGCAATCCCTGTTACTAAATTGGTTGCACCCGGACCAGAAGTCGCAAGGCAAAAACCAGGCTTACCTGCTACACGCGCATATCCATTGGCTGCAAAAGCAGCGCCCTGCTCATGTCTCACCAGAACACTGTTCAGCTTGCTGAATTTGAGAGCATCATATAATGGAAGAATTGCTCCGCCCGGATAGGCAAAAAGATCTTTGGCATCCAAAAGCTCAATCAGTTTTACTATGTATTCCGCCCCCCTTAGTTTTATTCTGGTTTTCATAAAATGGTGTTTTATAAAAAAACGAAATGGTAATTTATCTAAAATTCGTCTGTAACGCAACCTTCTGAAGCAGAAGATACACTTCTTAGGTATTTATAAAGCAAGCCGCTGGTCACTTTATAAGCAGGTTTTACCCAAGCTTTTCTTCTTCTTTCCAGCTCTTCTGCCGAAATAAGCATATCTATGGTATTATTAACGGCATCAATTACAATCTTATCTCCATCCCTCACCAAGGCGATATTTCCACCTTCCTGGGCTTCCGGAGTGATATGTCCAACCACAAAACCATGTGTTCCTCCGGAGAATCTTCCGTCGGTAATCAATGCTACAGAATTACCTAAACCAGCACCCATGATAAGAGAAGTACCCTTCAGCATTTCAGGCATTCCCGGCGCTCCTTTAGGGCCTTCATATCTGATCACTACCACATGACCGGCCTTTACTTCACCGTTTTCTATTCCTTTATTCAGGGCGATTTCAGAATCATATACTTTTGCAATTCCTTCAAATCTTTCTCCTTCCTTGCCGGTAATTTTCGCCACAGCTCCTTCGGTAGCAAGGTTGCCATAAAGCACCTGCAGGTGACCTTCCTTCTTGATAGGATTGCTTAATGGATAAATAATATCCTGGTCTTTTGGAAGATCGGGATATTCTGCAAGATTTTCTTTCAGGGTTCTCCCCGTAACTGTGAGGCAATCTCCAATCAGCAAGCCTTCTTTCAAAAGCATTTTCATAATAGAAGGCACACCTCCGATATTATCCAGGTCTTCCATCATATATTTTCCGCTAGGCTTCAGGTCTGCAAGCATTGGTGTCTTATCAGACAGCGCCTGGAAATCTTTTAATTTAAATTTCACTCCCGCTGCTTTAGCAATCGCAAGGAAGTGAAGTATAAGGTTTGTTGAACCTCCAAGTATCATCGCAACTCTCACAGCATTGGTCATAGATTCGTAAGTGATGATATCTTTAGGCTTAATATCTTTTTCCAGTAAATTTTTTATAGCCGAACCTGCAATAAAACATTCCTGTTTTTTCTTATCGCTTACCGCAGGAGCAGAAGAGCTGTAAGGCAGAGACATACCCATCGCCTCGATGGCCGATGCCATAGTGTTGGCGGTGTACATTCCTCCGCATGCCCCGGCGCCCGGTACTGCATTCTGTATTACTCCTTTAAAATCCTCCTCTGAAATCTGGTGTGCAAATTTTTTACCAAGTGCTTCGAAAGCAGAAACGATATTTAATTTCTCTCCCTTCCATACTCCTGACCTGATCGTGCCGCCATACACCATAATGGAAGGACGGTTCAATCTTGCCATCGCGATTATAGCTCCCGGCATATTTTTATCACAGCCAACTATAGTGAGTAATGAATCATAATAATGCGCTCCCGATATTGCCTCAATACTATCGGCAATCACATCTCTGGACACAAGGGAGTATCTCATTCCAGGAGTTCCCATAGACATTCCGTCACTCACACCGATAGTATTGAATTGTATTGGTTTAAGCCCGGCCTTTAATACGCCTTCCTTAATAAATACTGCAAGCTGATTGAGGTGCATATTACAGGTGTTGCCTTCATAGCCTGTGCTCGCTATAGCCACCTGGGCTTTGTTCATGTCTGCTTCTGTAAAACCGGCGCCATACATCATGGCCTGTGAAGCAGGCTGTGTAACATCCTGTGTTAAAGTTGAACTGAGTTTATTTAATTTTTTTTCCATTGTGCTTTTTTGTCATTGGTAGCGAAGTCGAAGCATTGTCGTTATAAAGAACCACCCTTCGACTCGCTCAGGGTAACAACAAAAATTACGATACTTATTTTTAATCAAGTTGCCTCTTTAATTTTTCGATATCATCAAGATCCTTATGTCTTCCTGAAAGTATCTTGTTTACGATAAGATCATTTATATGTAAAACTGAAACGAAAATTCCCCCTTCAATTTCATATTTATTAATTCTAGTAAAGCAGTCTGCAAATTTCAGTCCTTGCATTTTGTTTAAGATGTCAATTCTGAAAGGAGCCCTACCCAGAAAGAAGACATCTGTTTCTTCAAAGTTTTTATATTCTAATTCCTCTGTATTGTACCCGTATTCGCTAATTGCTTTTATTAATTTTTGACCATTCTCATTTATAGGGTTTATCCATATATCCATATCACCAGTAGGCCTGCTATATCCATAAACATTTACGGCCATACCTCCGATTAATATATATTCAACCTCATGCTTATTGAGAAGCTTGATAAAATCGACGAATACCGGTTCAAAAATGTCCATTATTCCTTAAATTCTTCAGCTCTCTTAAAAAAGGATGATAAAGATTCATTCGGCAAAGCGCTTACTATTTTTACGTGCTTTTTTTCTTTAGAAGTAGCCTCTTTTAATCTGGCTTCGTAAACCTTTCCGTATGCTCTTCTGGTAAGCTGAGTCATATATCTTAATCTATCCTGCACAGAAAGCCCTTTGGAATATTCCAAAAATTCATCTTCCTGGTTCTCAATTTTCCCGAATCTTATTTTTTTATCCATACTCTTTAAAGCATTTAAAATCTCAAACACCAAAAAACAAAATCCAAATCCCAACTTTGTAAGCTGTTATTTGGGATTTGATATTTTCATTTCGTCATTTCTATTTCCTTCATCAACACTCTCAGATCTTCATCTTCTACCTGTTTCTTTTTGTCTGCCATATCCAGGAAGTTTTTGTAGACCACATCCAGGTCTTCTTTCGAAACAGAATATCCAAGATTCAGCAAACGATGTGATAAGGCAGCTCTTCCGCTGCGTGCAGTAAGTACTATGGAAGAAGCATCAGCTCCCACATCAGAAGGATCTATGATCTCGTAATTTTCTCTGTGCTTTAAGAATCCATCCTGGTGAATTCCGGATGAATGCGCGAAGGCGTTCTTTCCTACCACTGCTTTGTTAGGCTGCACAGGCATCTTCATCAATCTTGAAACAAGCTGACTTGTCTCATATAATTTTTTGGTATTGATACCGGTTTCCAATCCCAATCCCGGATGACTTTTGATGATCATCACCACTTCTTCAAGGGAAGTATTTCCGGCTCTCTCGCCGATGCCGTTGATAGTACATTCCACCTGTCTTGCGCCATTCGCCAAACCAGAAATAGCATTGGCGGTAGCAAGTCCAAGATCGTTATGGCAATGTGCAGAAAGAATTGCTTTGTCTAAATTCTTCACATGATCTACAAGGTATTTCATTCTCTCTCCAAACTGCCATGGCAAAGTATAGCCTGTGGTGTCGGGAATATTTACTACTGTAGCACCTGCAGCAATCACTGCCTCTACCATCTTCGCTAAAAACTCTATATCCGCACGGCCTGCATCCTCGCAGAAAAATTCAATGTCTTCTACATATTTCTTTGCATACTTCACTGCTGCCACCCCCTGCTCCAATATCTGTTCCCTTGTAGATCTCAGTTTATATTGAATGTGCACATCAGAACTACCTATACCTGTATGTATTCTTTTTCTTTTAGCATACTTTAATGCCTGTACTGCACTGTCGATATCCATTTCTTTGGCACGTGTCAAAGCGCAGATCACCGGATTGCTTACTGCTTTTGAAATTTCCACTACAGAGTTAAAATCTCCCGGACTTGAAATAGGAAATCCTGCCTCAATGATATCAACGCCCAATGCTTCCAGCGCTTTAGCTACCTGAATTTTTTCATCGGTGTTCAACTGACATCCCGGAACCTGCTCTCCGTCCCTCAGGGTGGTATCAAATACAAAAACTCTGTTTCCCATAATTTTTACAATTCTATTCAGTTCAATTCAATCTTTTAATCTTTTAGCAAAAAGCCATTCCCTGGTGTTGAGAATGGCTTTAAAAATATCGTGACTTATCCTTACTCAACACTACCGGTGACTATTCGCAGCAGAAAGGGTAAAATAGATGAAATCTTCATGTTTTTAAATTAATGCCTATCATTAAACGGGCAATGACAAATTTAATCAATAAATTAATAATAACTAAAAGGAAATATGGTTTTTTTAAGGTAAAAGGTCTTTTAAAACCATATTTTCAGAATAATAATTTCATTTGAAAACTGATTTAAAAAATCTGACGTTTATATCTATTATTGCCCCGATTTTGCTTATGCGCGGAACCCGTTTTACAAAATACAATCCCCAGAATCCCGACGATAATCCTTTCAAGAGATTGTTGTCTGTTTTCTTTCAATTGCTCAACTACAGACCCGATGTAAGTGAAGTGCTCAACTGGATGACACAGCTTGATCAACAGCATGGCCTCACAAATAGCGAGTATGGCATGGGAGATTTTATAGAAGACCTCAAAGCACAGGGATATATCAAAGACGGAGAGGGAGAAAATGCCAATCCAAAGCTTACCGGAAAGTCAGAACAAACCATCCGAAAAAATTCACTGGAAGAAATTTTCGGCAAACTAAAAAAAACCAATAAAGGAAATCATAAAACCACTCATACCGGAACAGGGGATGAAGTGAGTCCGGATATAAGACCCTATCAGTTCGGCGACAGGCTGGATGCTATCAATATTACCGCTTCCATTCACAATGCGCAGATCAATCATGGCATTGACGATTTTAAATTAACTCAAGAAGATCTGGAAGTGCAGGAAAGAGAACAGACATCACAAACATCGACGGTGCTGATGATTGATATTTCTCACTCCATGATTTTATATGGAGAAGACAGAATTACTCCTGCTAAAAAAACAGCCATGGCTCTGGCAGAGCTTATCAGAACACGTTACCCAAAAGACACGTTAGATATTATTGTTTTTGGCAATGATGCCTGGCCAATTGAAGTGAAAGATCTCCCATATCTTGAAGTAGGCCCCTATCATACAAACACTTATGCCGGACTTGAACTTGCATTGGAAATTTTAAGAAGAAGAAAAACCGCGAATAAACAGATCTTTATGATCACAGACGGAAAACCAACCTGCCTGAAAGAAGGAGCAAGATATTATAAAAACAGTTTCGGCCTGGACAGAAAAGTCATCAATAAAACCTTGAATATGGCTGCTCAATGCCGCCGCCTGAAAATACCGATCACCACTTTTATGATTGCCAAAGATCCATACCTTCAGGAGTTTGTAAAAGAATTTACGAAAGTAAATAACGGCAGAGCCTTTTACAGCTCACTCAACGGATTAGGGGAATATATTTTTGAGGATTATATTCGGGGGAGAAGAAAGACAGTAAAATAACCGTGCAGAGTGCTGAGTATTGAGTGCAGAGATTCTCAATACTCAGCACCCTGCACTCAGCACTAATTACATGACCAACAAAAAAGACATCACTAAAATAAAAACTCTCGGGCAGCTGAAAGCAAGTGGATATAAATCCCGGACTGTGAAGGAGGAAATGCGAAATAACCTTATTGCTGCCCTGCAAGGCAAGACCGAATTATTTCAGGAGATAAAAGGTTATGAAGACACTGTGCTTCCCCAACTGGAAACAGCCATTCTTTCAAAGCATAATATTATTTTCCTTGGCCTGCGCGGACAGGCTAAAACCCGTCTCGCGAGGTTAATGGTAAATCTGCTCGATGAATATATTCCTGTAGTCGCATTTTCTGAATTGAATGATGATCCTCTACATCCTTTGTCAAGATTTGCAAAAGACGTAATTGCAGAGCAGGAAGAGAATACCCCTATTCAGTGGCTTCATCGCTCGGAAAGATATACAGAGAAATTAGCCACGCCTGATGTTTCTATATCTGACCTTATCGGAGATCTTGATCCTATCAAGGCAGCAGCTTTAAAGCTGACTTATGCCGATGAAAGAGTAATTCACTATGGGTTGATCCCACGCTCACACAGAGGAATTTTTGTGATCAATGAACTTCCCGATCTTCAGGCCAGGATACAGGTAGCGCTGTTTAATATTCTGCAGGAAGGAGATATACAGATACGCGGATTTAAATTAAGATTGCCGCTTGATGTACAATTTGTATTCACCGCCAATCCGGAAGATTATACCAACAGAGGATCCATCATCACGCCGCTTAAAGACAGAATCGACAGTCAGATTCTCACACATTATCCTAAATCAATTGAAATATCCAGGTCTATCACTGAACAGGAAGCACAGCCTGCGGAGAATCAGAAAAACAATATTTCCATTCATCAGCTATTAAAAAATCTCATTGAAGAAATTTCTTTTGTCGCAAGAGAAAGCGAATACATCGATCAGAAGAGCGGAGTATCCGCAAGGCTGACAATTTCTGCCTATGAAAATTTATTCAGCGCAGCAGAAAGAAGGATGTTGCTGAATAAAGAGAAAAAGACTTCCGGAAGAATCGCCGATTTGTTCGCCGCGTTACCTTCTATTACCGGTAAAGTAGAATTGGTGTATGAAGGCCAGCAGGAGGGAACCGGCAATGTCGCATATTACCTGATGGGACAAGCCATCAGAAAAGAATTTCAGAAGTATTTTCCCAATCCGGAAAAGAGTAAAAAGTCGGAAAAAAATCATTATAAAAACATCACAGATTGGTTTAACAACAATCATCTCGATATTTTGAATACTGCATCTTACAAGGAATATAAAGAGGCATTGTATGCTGTAGCAGGATTAAAAGAACTGGTTTCCAAAGCCCTTAAATCGAAAGAGGAAGAAGATATATTGCTGTTCATGGAATTTATCCTGCATGGCCTCGCGGAATTTTCTCAATTAAGTAAGCATAGACTGGAAAGAGGGATACAGTTTAAAGATATAGTAACGGGAATGTTTAATATGGACGACTACCGCGAAGATGCAGGGGATTATGATAATGAAGATAATCCTTTCGGACTGAGCGACAACTAAAATTAATTCTCAATTTTAAATGTTGAATTTTGAATTGCCTTGTCCCCCTTTGAAGGGGGTTAGGGGGATGATGAAGGATAAATTCAGTAGCAGAAAAACAATATGAAAAATGTAGTAATTATTATTCAGGCAATCATCATTGTAGCACTTATTCTTTTCTCAATAATACAACAAATAGAAATTGATACGCAGAGGAATATGGCAATATTATTCCGGCACGAGGCTACGAAGCAAAAACAAATAGCAGAAAAGGAAAAGAAAGTCGCAGAAATTGAAAAGCTACATACTTTAAGAGAAAAAGAATTTGCACTCCTACAGAAAAAAATTGCGGATGAGCAAAGATTAATTGCAATAGAACAAACCAAACTTGCAAAGGAAATGGCAACACGTTTAGAAAAGAAATCCAGGAAATGAAAAAAATTTACATCATCATCGCTATTGAAACCGTTCTTTTGATAGGAGCTATATTTTTTGGCTACCTTCAAAAAGTAGAAGCGGACAAACAGCAAATGAAAGCTGCCAGGCTGGAAAAGGAACTTCATGCAAAAGAATTTTTATTAAAAGAGGCCAAGCAGATTGCACAAGAGCAGATCAAACTTGCCAATGAAGGGAAACAACAGGCAGAGTATTATAAAATACTGGCTGAAAAAGGAAAAGCTTTTGCGGAAGAGTCACTCAAAAAATCAACTGATAAGATCGTTGAGTAGAATACAAAAGTTTTAAAACTTTTGTATTCTTACCCAATAGTTATGATAAAACCTGCTGTAAACATTTCTCCCTCGTTAAGATGCTTGATTCCTTCTTTTTCTTTCAGCTCTCCTGAGA
>JAIERY010000183.1 GCA_019746425.1 Cytophagaceae bacterium | reverse complement strand
ATTGACAAAAAAAACGGGGTAGAAGAAATTTACCCCGTTTTCCTTACAATTTTAGTCGGACAATAATGATTTTTTATTTTGAAAATGAAGCTTCCGGATTGGCAGGGGGAATGTATATAGTGAGAGTGGAAGGTGAAGAAGGAGTAATTACGAAGAAAGCGATTAAAAAATAATTATAATTTTTTCTAAACATAAAATAGCCCATCCCGTCCAATTGGACGGGATGGGCTATTTTTATAAAAAGTAAATCTTATTGCTTGATACCCTTTATCATCAGCGACTCATCTCCGCTTATGATCTGGTAAATATATACTCCCTCTGGAAGAATGCCTGCATCGAAAGTTACTTCATGATCTCCGGAAGAAAAATAACTATCCTCTATCACGGCAATCTGTTTTCCTAGTTGGTCAAAAAGAATAATTTTAGTATTGCGCGGACTTTTCAGGGAGAAATTAATTTTTGCTTCTCCATTGAAAGGATTAGGCTGTATGTTGGCGGTATTTAAAGTGATATTTGGTTTTGTGTTCAGCGTTGAGTTTACTACCTCAATATAATTCAGATTGAAATTTCCTGTGGTCATTACAAACCTCATCACTTTTTGTCCGGCTGTGAGAGATACACCGCTCTTGGTTACTGTTTGCCAGTTTTGCCATCCTCCTGTATTGGGTACAGAAATGGCGCCGCTTATATTTACGCCGTCCATTTCTATATAAAAATTTTTCCCGTTTTGCTGGGTGGCGACACGCACTTTAATATCATATAGTCCATCGGCAGCTACGTCTACGGTATACTTCAGCCATTCTCCGGTTTGTGTCCATCCGACATTATAGCCGCCGCCTGCATCGGTGCAAGCTTCCAAATCTACCGATCCTGTTCTGTAAACGCCTCCGTTGTTTGCTGCAGAAAGATCATTATATGCTACTCCATTTCCGCCTATATCAAAATTTTCCGCTTCTATTTTTCCCGGTATTGGCCATGGATTTCCCCCCAGAGGTTCCAGAGTAGGAGCGTTTACTATACTTATAGTATCATTGGCAGAGGCAACAGTGACTAAAGCATTGTCTGTGGCCCGTGCAGTCAGGTAATAGGTGCCAGCACCTGCACCTATCCATTGAATAGAATAGGGAGCGCTCAGGTCTTCTCCGATTTTAAAAGTGCCAGCATAGAAAGATACTTTTGTAATGCTGCCATCAGTATCTGCTGCATCTGCAGTGATAGTAATAGTATCACCTTCAGTGAATGCCGCATGATTGGCTGGCGAGGTAATGCTGGTGGTAGGAGGAAGATTGTTGCTGGCGGCATCAACTACAGAATCGATGGCCGACAATAATGATTTCGAACCAATTGCATCCAGTGTTAATTCCCATATCATAATTCCGCCTGCATCACTCAGCGCCAGGGCAGTTTTATTTTTTATGGTCTGTCTTCCATTGTAATAATAAGTCCAGCCTCCCGGAGCGCTATATTGATCAGCGTATTCTGCCGCAGGCCAGTTGGTAATAATAGTCCGGTAGCTTTGAGAATTGGCTGTTCCGGAATTAAATCCATATCCATAAAATGGCACTCCTAATACCACTTTATCTTTGCTCACCCCCCTGGTGTTGATCCAGTAGTTAAGATCATTTACCGCCATCTGGTAAGAAGAGTGCTGGCCGGGACTATTCGGTGACCATGGCCCTGTTGCATCATAGGCCATGGCATTGATAAAATCAAACTGGGCGAGCGCTGTGTTGGTGATCGCATAGCCATTCCATGAAGCAAGCGCCGCAGTAGTAAGTTTGTTGAGCTGAGAAAGTGTATCTTTTAGATCTACGATAAATTTTTCGTAGTTGCTGTCAATGGCGTCTCCTTCCAGGTCTACATCTACTCCGTCTAAATTATATGTATTTACATACTGAACGATCTTGTTAATGAAAGCAGGTCTGTTGGCATCTGTAAGAAGTGTACTGTAATAAGTCGGAGCGCTCGCGCCTCCGAGCGAGATCAGAATTTTTACATTATTATCATGGGCCAATTGTACGGCAGTGGTGACACCGGTGGTGGGGCCGAGAGTGCCGCTTGCATCTGTAGGATTGATAAAGGCTATATTAATATGAGTAATTTTGCTCCAATCTGTATTGTTGGCATTGGTAGCCAGGTTACTCCATGTTGGTAAATAACCTATTACCCGGAATTGACCGTTTGCCGTAACAGTCAGTATAAGTAATAAAAAGAGATAGGCGGATTTGATAATTTGACCTTTTTTCATGTTTTGTTACAATTAAACCTTGGTTAGTTTAATAATTTACCTACTTATACTTAAAAAGTATGTTACTGGTATATATTTTTTGATAATTCCGGGTTTTTTTATGCGGATTTATAACTCAATTATTTATTAGTATATGATTGATAATCATATATATGTGCTTATAAATTATAGTCAGGATAACACATTATTACCAAGTGAGTCCAAGGTCCTGAAATGGATTTAAAGAAAGAAATTAAATGAATAAGAAAAATTACAGTGCAGCATGGCGTTACTGCTTTTCATTCAATTAAAATTTATGGTTCAGGGAAAGTATAATCAGTTAAAAGCTGTAAGGGTTTTTATCTTACTTTTGATAAGAAGTGCAGAAAGTATTAGAGGGACTTCTCCATTAATAATACGCTTTGCGAATTCAGAAAGTAAATTCACATTCAACCCGTGAAAGATAAAAAAATATGAATGATCTCATAAACCAAACCATCAGGAATCAGTTAAGATTACAAATGATCAGCACTGTGTCGCACTGATTAATTCATAAAAGTAGTACAAGGGTTCCCGTTATTAAGACAACAATTTTTTATTTTCTATCGTTAGAATAGTGACGAGCGGAGTTATAGATTTTTAAAACTAAACAGAGTAGCTATGAGAACAACTAAATCTCCCGTTAAAGTCTTCATACAGGAAGATGATCTGGTCATGCAGAAAAAAATTGCTGAAGAGCTCGAGCCTTATAACTACAGAATTTCTTTCTTTTCCAAAGACGAACCCACTTTCGATCTTTTAAGTTTAAATCCGGACATACTCATACAGGATTATGCACAAAATAAAGTGATCAATTTTTATGAGTGGAACTGAATGTTAGTTAAAGGTTTCAGGTTGAAGGTTAAAAGTTGATAAAGAGAACATGCCTTAAAACTTTATACTGAAAGATTATCTTTTTCATACTTACGATTACTTAATATTTAATTTTTATCACGATTAACTCCTAAGTTAATTGTAGTTTTTAAACCTGTAACCTGCCAGTATTTAACCTGTAACTTACAACTTTCAACCTCCAACTTTTGAACCTTTCAATTAACTAATTAAGCCATAAGTTCGTATATTAGGCTGTTGTTATGCCACACGGGTTCACTTTTTTAGACTCCTGCATTTTTGCTTTTTATTTCATTTTTATGGTCTATATCGCTTTCCGGTATGCCAACAATAAAAAAGGAATAATTGAGCACTTTCATGCCGGGAAGAGAATGGGCTGGTTCATAATCGGATCTTCCCTTTTCATTACTACTGTATCCAGTGAACACGTCATCGGCTACCCTGAATCGGGATATTCGCAGGGATTCGGTGCAGGGAATTTTGCCTGGGGCGCTTGCCTGGTCCTTTTGCTTGTCGCCTGGTTCTTTGTTCCTTTCTATATTAAGAATCAGGTATTAACGACCCCGGAATTTATTGAAAAAAGATTCGACCGCAATTCCCGGTGGATCATGTCTACCTTATCTATTATAGTGTATATCATCACCAAGGTATCCATTATGCTTTTTGCCGGAGCGCTTTTACTGGAGGCACTTCTCGGCTGGGATAAATATACTTCGTCACTTATTCTTGTAATCATCACCGGTATTTTCTCTGTGGCAGGAGGATTCAGAGGTGAGCTTTACTCTCATATTTTTCATTCTTACGTGACCATATTTTGCGCAACAGCTGTAACGATCTTCGGGATACATTACATAGGGGGTTTTGATGCTTTTGCCAAAGTGCCCGACAGTCACTTCCAGGTTTTTGAACCTTCTAACCACCCGGATTATCCGTGGACCGGAATGATTTTTGGAGCGCCGATCCAGGCAATATGGTATTGGTGTACGGATCAGTTCATGGTGCAAAGGCTCCTTAGCGCCCGCGATATTCCCAATGCCAGGAGGGGAGCGCTTTTTGCAGGATACCTGATGCTGCTTCCTTCTATTATTCTTTTAGTGCCGGGCTTGGTGGCCTATGTGGCTTATGGTCCTGATGTAGCGGATGGAAAAGTTTATCTTTCAGTGATTACAGATATGCTGCCTACAGGTGTAAAAGCCCTTGCAGTAATCGGGGTACTCTCTGCGCTGATCTCTTCACTCGCTGCAAGCTTTCACAGCGTATCCACTTTATATACACTGGATATTTATACCAAGCTTTATCCCAATGCAGAAGAGTTTAAAATTGTAAATATCGGAAAGATCACTACGATTATAGTAGTTAATCTTGCACTGGTATGGGTTTCTTTTATAGGATATTTTTCTGATGATATTATTAAAAATCTTCAGACCATACAGTCTTATGTGGCGCCAACTTACACTGCGATATTTTTAGTCGGACTGCTCTGGGCAAGGGCAAATGCCAAAGGGGCATTGACAGTTTTAATTGTAGGAAGCATCATAGGCCTGCTCAGAATAGGATTGGATTTTTTCCGCAGCTCCTTTACCGAAGCCGGACTAGTACATGATTTTCTGGATATGAATTTTTTGCATCAGACGATTTTTCTTTTTGTCTTTTACGTGCTCATCATGATTGTAGTGAGTCTTTTAACAACGCCTCCATCTCGGGAAAAACTATTGGGGCTTACTTATAAGTACAGGCATGTGCTTGAATACAAAGATACTTTCAGCCCTGAACAGACGCTGCAATGGAAAAGAAGAGATATACTTTTATCCATAGGACTGGTGATTGCATTATTAATTATTTGGGGATTTCTTACCTGGAAATCTATGTAGCCTTAGTCATCTCCGAGACCTAGCTTATACATAAAAGTCTGTGCGATAATATTTGCTCTTTGTTTGGCTTCCTCCGCTTTGCTTCCCTGGAAATGTTCATCTACTGTTTCAAAAAATAATCCCAGCCATTGATTGAAGTTTTCTTTTTCCAAAGGCAACACCTGGTGTTTGGCAAAAGGTGATCCTGAATATTTCATAGCGCCGAATAATACACTGTTCCAGAAATCATACATTTTCGGCAGGTGATGGTCCCAATCTATTTTGGCAATATCATTAAAGAAAGGAGCAAGGTTCGGATCTTTATTTACTTTCTGATAAAATGAATCCACCAGCACTTTAATGTCAGCGTCGTTTTCCAGATCTTTTAAAATTTTCTCCATTTTTTAATCAGCTATTTTTCAAAACAATAAAAGCTTCCCTGCTTGTTCCTGACAAGAAATTATTTTTCCTGAATTAGTACAAAAGTAGTATCAATTGCGCAATTTCTGCTATGAAAATGACTAAAAACATACAATTTTAATATGGGCATGAATAACTGTGAAATTCTCAGATTCGTATAATACTAATTATGAGACGTTTTATTTTAAGAATGATTGTGAGGTTAAAGAGCATCTTTAATCCCAATCGCCACAGAATAGATGTCGATGCATTAATTCAGGACAATCTGAATCAAATGAAAGAAATCAGAATGCATAGAATAAGATTCTATAAATTCTACAAAAAAGCGATTCAGGAGTAGCTTGAATTTTTAGCATTGAAAGTATTACCCCAGATCATCTCAGGAAGATGCACAGGAAAGATATTTTCCTTATTGAAAGCATCCTGCAGGGAATGAGCAGATAGATTTTTTGTCATATTATAAATTAAGCCCTTTGTATACTTTTTATTTCCCTTTCCGTTACTTATTTTTTTAAATGCATTATATATTGGGTGACCTTCCCCGGTTTTTTGTATGATGCCAACAGATCTTCTGTGCGTACTAAAGTGCATGCAGCGGTATACCGCGACTGGGGAACAAAGAATGAAAAGGTTGTCAGAAAAGTTGTGACCTTAAGCGCAGGCAAAGAGATGCATGATATTATGACGATTGATGAGGGATGGTTTTAGTAATCACTGGCATGCTACTCGTCTTACGACTCAAAGTCGTCTGACGAGTAACTTTAGTATGCTTTTATATTTTAAAAATAAATTTATTTCAAATCAGAGTCTCCTGAAAGGGACGCTGATTAATTCTTTGATATGCTTCTTTAGAGTCCCCTACGGGAGGCTCTGAGCGGAAAAGTAGGTGGCCTGTCTGGGGACAGGCCATGGAAACAGAAAATTTTTCTATTAAAAATGACCAAGATATATTCTTATTCAATGAGACTTCATTTTGCAGCGATATTTTGTTTCCTATTGCTTTTTTTCTATACAGGTTGTGAAAAAAAAGCTGAAGTAGCTGAAAATTCAGATACAGCTTCAGTAAAAAATGATACAATTATTTATCTAACTGATACTACAAAGTTAGATAGTATACATAATGATTTAATCGATAATAGCACTACAAATTTTGCAGTCGATAGTACTTCACAATCTTCAAATGGGGATGAAGATGATATCTCTTTAGAAATTTCAAGAAAGAATCCACTCTTGGCTCTAGTGCTGGTCTCAAGACCACATACATATTCTGGTATTGCTTTAGTTATTAATTGTATATCTTATATTACTTATTACTCAATTCTTTTATCATTTTTATTCTTAATAATAAGCTTAATCGCAAAGTATATTGAGCCTAATACAAGAAAAATTATTCTCTTATTAGATAGTATTGCCCTAGTATGCCTGATAATTTCAAGACCAAGTATTTGGTGCGATTTTCTTTTTGGATATTGGGTTGCAATAGGATTTATTTTTACTCTAACTATTTGTGATTTATATATTCTACGAACAATAGCCAGACAATCAAACAATAGGCAATAAGCCAGGGCGCATGCTCGCCTGGCATGATGAATAAAAAGTTTTGTTTCCAGTTAAAATCTCCTGAAAGGGACTCTGATTAATTTTGATTGCTTCTCAAAAACCCTAAGAGAGAAAAAGCAAAAATAATTTTGTATTTTGCATCGGGATATAGCGGCTATTTCACTTTAATGCATAAGAGTTTGAAAAATATGAGACGACGTTTTTTACCCGGCACTTTTGATCTTATCGTAAAGCGCTCGCAAACCGGGCGGGGGTTATTTGCCGGCGAAAAGATCTCACGTGGTTCCTGCATTATTGAATACATCGGAAAGCCGGCGACGAAGAAACAGATTAAAGAGAATACAGGGAAATATCTTTTCTGGACCGGGCGTGGCACCATGATAGACGGCAATATAGTCAGCAATAAAGCGCGTTTTATCAATCATTCCTGTGCACCGAATTGCGAGATAGATATTAAGAAGCGAAGAGTATATATTTTCGCAAAACTTTCTATAAAGGAAGGCGAAGAGCTTACTTATAATTATGGCACTGAATATTTCGAGGAGCAAATTGAGCCTCACGGCTGCAAGTGTTTCAAATGTTTGTTTGAATGATTATTCGGGAATTAGATAAAGACTATAAATTGCTTTTCCCTGGTCTATGCCCTCACCATAGCTGTCTACTTAAGGATTTTGATGCGTAACCTTAGCAAACATTGTGGAGTAAGTTAAAGATGAAAATTTTGCCGACATTCCCCTGAGCAGGGGAATCCCCAACTTTTGTACACTCTTAAAATAGGTTAAGATTGTGCAGGAGTTAGAGATCCCCGTTTCCACGGGGATGACGGACACATTAGTTCTCTAATTTAGCATGCAAGGTCTACAGTGATTCTGTTTCTTAAGTTGATGGATATGGTGCTCTCGAAGACCGCCTACTGTGGCTTCTCTCTGGTCTGTGACACAGACCACATACCGACTATGCAAAAAAGTGTCATTTCGAACGTTAGTGAGAAATCCTGGAAAATTAAAAGTGACCAGGATTTCTGCCTTTTGCCGCGATGACATAAATGGTTAACTATTTATTACAACCAATTCTTCCTCTTAAAGAAAAACAGCGTTCCTACAGAAGATAATATCATTAGTAACAGTGCAAAGGGATAGCCTGCAGCCCAGTTAATTTCCGGTATGCTTTTGAAATTCATTCCATAGATGCTCGCGATCAAAGTCGGTGGCATGAAGATCACAGATACGACGGTAAATATTTTAATGATCTTGTTCTGCTCTAAATTCACAAGTCCTAGAAAAGTATTCTGTAAATATTCCAGTCTTTCAAAACTAAACGCAGAGTGGTCGAGCAGCGAAGCAATATCTTTAATAAGTATTCTTAGCTTTTCAGTAAAGTCTTTCGGGAACTGGTCGCTGCGCAGCATGGCTGAAATAATTCTCTGCTTGTCAATAATATTTTCTCTGAGCACCATTGTAGTTTCCTGAAAACCATTGATTCTTAAAAGCATGTTCTTGTTTAAGTCTTCCCCGCGACTCAGGGTCTTGCTGATCTCGGTGATTTCCCTGGAGATACTTTCCAGCATATCCGCATCCATGTCCACTCTGGTTTCCAGCAGGGAAATTAAAAAGCTATACCCGCTTGAAAATGCAAAAGGATTGGCTTTGAACTTTCTTACGGTTTCCGCAAATGTTTTTAAGTCTGCATTCCTGGAAGATACCAGCATTCCCTCTTTTATGATGAAGGAAACGATTTCATTTTTATGCTGGCCATTAAAAATCGTAAGAAAATTAGAATTGATAAATATCAGATTATTATACTCTATATATTTGGAGCTGATCTCAATTTCTTCCGCCTGCTGTTTGGATTGTAAATTGGTGCCGGTAAAATTCTCTACGGCTTTTGTCTCCTCGGGTGAAGCTGCATAAAGGTCAATCCAGATTACATCCTTCAAAGACAATTTTTTTAACTGGTCCCCTTCGGTCTTAAAAATATTGCCCCTGCTTTTATAATATACTGTGACCATCTGAGTAAAAAAATCTAAAAATTATAG
Source organism: Cytophagaceae bacterium (assembly GCA_019746425.1). Lineage (GTDB taxonomy): Bacteria > Bacteroidota > Bacteroidia > Cytophagales > Cytophagaceae > JAIERY01. The sequence continues at coordinate 1,874 of JAIERY010000183.1, read as the reverse complement.
TTAAATAACCTGTCAACGGTATTATAGTTAGAACCGGATCGTATTATTTCTTAATGATCTTAAATTCTACTCTCCTATTGAGCTTTCTTGTTTCCTGTGTATCGTTGCTTGCAATCGGCTTTGTTCCTCCGAATGCTTTCAGCATGATGCGTTTATGTGAAATCCCTTTGGATACCAGGTAAGATTTGATCTGCTCTACTCTTCTTTGCGATAACAGGTAGTTTGTTTTAGGATTACCATGGTTATCGGTATGGCCATGCAATTCTATTACCACCTTTGGATTGTTTTTAAGAAACTGCACTATCTGGTTAAGTTCAGAATAAGAAGAGGGCAGCAGCTCAGCTTTACTTTGCTGGAAGAAAACATTATTCAGTTTTATTTCCTGTCCTTCTTCAATCGGCACCAGATACAGATCCTGCCTGATTTCATTGTATCCATCCATAGCGGGAACGCTGATGTTTTCATTGATGGAAAGATATCCCTGAGCTTTCGCCCAGTATCCATAGTGATTTCCTTTTTCGAGCACTATCTGATAATCACCTTTTACAGAGTCAGATTCTGCAAGCCCTGCTTTTAAACCGTCTGGTAATACTTCGAATATAATTTGTGCCGCAATAGGTTCCCTGGTTTTGGCATTGTAGACATTCCCTCTTAGTATTACGCCGGTAGTATTGCTGGTTTTTTTCTGTTCATGTTTTCCGGAACGTGAGTCATGCCATATATTGCTATGGTTGCTGGCTACAAATATTTCCTGTCCGTTATTTAGCGCCTGCATCGGTACTTTAATCCACGAATCACATACCTGCTTGCAGATAAAATTTTTGTATTCGTCGTAGTAACAATAGCATGAAGTGTCGGAATTGGTAAAGCTTTCCAAAGTAACTTTATTTTCTTCAGGAGGAAGTATGGAAATTTCCACACGACGGTTCTGGTTTCTTCCTTCGAGGGTATTATTATCCTTTACAGGTTTTTCCTCACCATGTCCTTTTACTTCCTTGAATCTTTTTGAATTAATTTTTTTAGAAATAAGGTAATCAGATACTGCTAATGCTCTTCTTTCCGAAAGCTTCTGATTGTAGTCCGCAGATCCTGTATTATCCGTATGCCCGAAAATTGATATTTTAGAATCAGGATATCTTTTAAGTACTTCCGATAAAGCGTCGATATTTTTTTTGGCGTCTTCACTTAGTTGATCTGAATTATGATCAAATAAAATTCCTGAACTGAAAACAAGTTGAATGCTGTCGCCGTGTTTGGTGATGGTAGCATCTTTCACATGGGCGATCAGGTCTTTTTCCTGCTCGTCTACATTACTTTTATGGACAGTGATATTTTTTGAGGTACTGTCTTTTATAACAGCTTTGGTAAGGTTTTTATTTGCCGGCTGTACTGATTTTGAAATGGCTTTTGGTTTGTTACAGTTTGAAACCAGCAAAGAAAACAACAATAGAAATATAGTAAAATGTGCCCTCATATCAAGCTCCTCTATATAAAGAACTATATGAGTTTTCAGATTGTTTAAGGGGGCTTTAGTTTGCTTTAAAAGAGGAAGCTTACTGTTGCGCAAAACATGCTAAAGAAGATAAGTCTGAAAAGACTTGTTGTTTTACAGGTAAATGCGCTGGCTGCCTGTTGCTGCAATGCCGGCTTTATTTTGAATGTTTCCCTGGTTGATTTTATTAAAATAGAAGTCATTCCTGTAGTTAGTTCTCTTCTATCTTTCTGATCCCTTATCTGAATTATTTCTTTCTGGCAGCCGCCCAAATTAAACGCATAGTTTCTCAGTCTATTTTTAAAGTATTTAGCATTAAACAATTCTTTTTCCTGTGATGTTCTTATTTAAGAAGGAGGGTATAGATATGAAGTTGAATATA
>JAIERY010000310.1 GCA_019746425.1 Cytophagaceae bacterium | reverse complement strand
GAACATTTAAAAAACATTCCGTTTACATTGGGAAACCGGAGGTTTAAAGCTTATTTTAGTCGGACAATAATGATAAAAAATATAATAGATAAAAGTAAGAATGCTTATTATAATCTGGAGTATTTAATAATTTGAAAACTAAATAAACCGAGATGATATACAATATAATTGATGCTAGTAATTTCCAGAATGAGGTTTTGTCTTGATACCTCATGAGTAACTATTTCAAAAGCTTTTCAATTGCGTTTTCCACTTTTTCAAATTGAAATCCTGAAAGCACCCCATTCATCGATTTTTTAATCTCTGCATTCATTAGATTTCCAATACTTCCTTCATGCGTATGATTTATTTGATCGGGAGCTTTAAACTCATTATCCTCTACAAGCTTGCCCACTTTTTTATAAGCATCTCTGAATGGCATTCCATCCAAAACCATTTGGTTCACTACTTCTACAGTAAATAAATATTTATACTTATCATCTTCCAGGATCTTATCTTTTATCTTAATCTGTCCTAATGCAAAGTGCATAATATTAATGCAGGAGTTTATTTCTTCAAAAGCCGGAATAAAGTTTTCTTTAATGATCTGTAAATCCCTGTGATATCCGGATGGGAGGTTATTGGTCATTAAAGCTATTTCATTTGGCAGCGCCTGTATCTTGTTGCATTTGGCTCTGATGAGTTCAAATACATCAGGATTTTTCTTATGAGGCATGATGCTTGACCCAGTAGTTAATTCTTCAGGAAATGAAATGAATCCAAAATTTTGATTCATATACAGGCATACATCCATGGACATTTTGGCTAGCGTAGATGCCAGTGAAGCCAGCGCAGAAGCAACATTTCTTTCTGTCTTTCCTCTTCCCATCTGTGCATATACTACGTTGTAGTTGAGGCTTTCAAAGCCCAGCAGGTCTGTAGTCATCTGTCTGTTTAATGGAAAAGAGGAACCATAACCGGCTGCAGATCCCAATGGATTTTTATTGGCAATTTTATAGGCTGCCAGCATCATCTGCATATCGTCGACAAGACTTTCTGCATAAGCTCCAAACCATAATCCGAAGGAAGAAGGCATGGCTATCTGCAAATGGGTATACCCGGGAAGTAAGTGATTTTTATATTTGTCACTTTGCTGAATTAAGAGGTCGAAAAGGTTCTTCGAATTTTGTACTGTATGATGAATAGCGTCACGTGTGTACAGTTTAAGATCCAGCAGCACCTGATCATTTCTTGATCTTCCGCTGTGAATTTTCTTTCCTACTTCCCCTAGTCTTTTTGTTAATAATAATTCTACCTGAGAATGTACATCTTCCACGCCTTCTTCAATTGTAAATTTCCCATTCTGTATTTCCAGGTAAATATTTTTTAGTTCTTTATGTAAAATAGTCAATTCATCTTTTGTCAGCAGATTAATAGACTGCAGCATCTGGGTATGTGCCAGTGATCCCAGTACATCAAATTCGGCAAGGAACATATCCATTTCTCTGTCTTTTCCGACAGTGAATTTTTCTATTTCCTTGTTTACGTCTTTGTCTTTTTGCCAGAGCTTCATGATATTTTCTGTTAATAGTTAAATCAATAAATCCTGTTCAGACTAATTCACTTAATATCGTAATATACTTTTCAATTCCTTCTTCAATTTCAGAGAGCCATATAAATTCATTGGCTGTATGTGATCTGCTTGAATTACCTGGTCCCATCTTTACAGAAGGAACCGGTATCAATGCCTGATCTGAAGTTGTAGGAGATCCGTAAGTTTTAGCTCCGTTTTTAACCGCTGCAGTTACCAGGGGATGCTTAGGATCAATAAATGAAGGTCTCAACCTCACTGATCTTGGTTTTACTTCTGACTGAATATTATCTTCAATGATCTTAAGTACATCCTCATTCTTATACATTTCTGTAATACGCACATCAATGGTAAAATTACAGGTTTCAGGAACTACATTGTGCTGGTAGCCTGCATTGATTATGGTTACAGACATTTTCATTGGTCCAAGGTGTGGAGAAATTTTTTCAAACTTATATTTTCTTATCCACTCAATGTCTTTGATCGCTTTGTAAATAGCATTATCCCCTTCTTCACGTGCGGCGTGCCCGGCTTGTCCTTTTGCGGTGCAATCCAATACCATTAAACCTTTTTCAGCTACCGCGATATCCATTAAAGTCGGCTCACCAACAATAGCAAAATCAATAGGCCCTAATTCAGGATAGACTAACTCCAATCCGTCGAAGCCGGATATTTCTTCTTCAGCGGTTGCTGCTATTACAAAATTATACTTCATGTCTTTCTGATCATGGAAATATAAAAAAGTAGCGATCAATGATACCAGGCATCCTCCTGCATCATTGCTTCCCAGGCCAAATAACTTTCCATCTTTTTCAACTGGCTCAAAAGGATTATTGGTATATCCAGGATTTGGCTTTACGGTATCATGATGTGAATTTAAAAGTATGGTAGGTTTTTTGGGATCGTAGTTTTTATTAAATGCCCACACATTGTTTTTCTTTCTGTGTGTTTTTATACCACGATCTGTGAAGAACTTATTAATAAGCTCTGCAGTTTTGTCTTCCTGCTTACTGAATGATTCGATTTGAATCAAATCTTTTAACAGGTCAACAGCATCCTTTTTTAATTTATTCTTATCCATATAAAGTTTAAAGTTTAAAGCTTAAAGTTTAAAGTGAGAATTACTTTTAGTTCTTTAGCTTAAACTTAGTTTTGTGCCTTTCTTTTCATTTTTGCCAATGATATTAATGATATCATCAGCGTGACAAATAATTACGGAACCTACGCCTGCTTTGATGGCATCGAATGAATTATCCATTTTTGGTATCATTCCTTTTGCGATAATTCCTTTCTCTTTAAGGTTCTCGTATTTAGAAAAATTAATATCTGTTATTACGGAATCTTTATTGTTTATGTCCTCCAATACTCCCTTTAGCTCAAAACAATATATCAGGTGCACTACAAAATTTCCTGACAATCCCACTGCAAGAGCCGATGCCATAGTATCGGCGTTGGTATTTAAAATATTGCCTTTCCTGTCGTGAGTTAAAGGAGCAACTACAGGTGTTAATCCCATCGAAAGAAAATGAATTATTGTCTGGGGATGTACATGCGTAACATCTCCTACGTACCCATAATCTACTCCGTTTTTTATTGGTCTCTTTGATGCCTCTATGATATTCCCGTCAGCTCCTGTAAGACCAATGGCATTGCATTCATATGATTGAAGGGCGCTCACTATTCTTTTATTAATGAGCCCGCCATATACCATCGTAACAATTTTCAAAGTTTCTGCATCGGTAATTCTTCTCCCATCCACCATTTTAGCTTCAATACCTAATCCTTTACTGATATCAGTTGCAACTTTTCCTCCTCCATGCACCAGAATTTTATTTTCTTTTATTTTGGAAAGGTTGCCAAGGAATTGCTGAAGCTTTGATTCATCATCAATTACATTGCCGCCGATTTTTATAATGTATAGTTTCTGCATTTATTTTTTAAGGTAAAAGCCAAAAGCGTAAAGCAAAAAGCTTTTAGCCTTGAGCTTTACTCTTTCAGCTTAAAAATTGTCATCCAATATCTTCTTCATCACTGCCTGTGCCGACCATACTCTGTTTCCTGCCTGATGTATTACTACAGAAGTATCGCTGTCCAGTACGTCGTCTGTTACTTCCACATTTCTTCTTACAGGCAAACAGTGCATGAACTTCCCATTATTAGTTAATGCCATTTTTTCTTTTGAAACTGTCCAGCTTTTATCTTTTGATAAAATATTTCCATAATATTCATATGATGACCAGTTTTTTGCATAGACGAAGTCAGCTCCTCTCAATGCTTCATTCTGATCATAAGTTATTTTAGCTCCTTCTGTAAATTTTTCATCCAGTTCGTACCCTTCGGGATGAGTAATTACAAAATCTACATTCGCTTTATTCATCCATTCGGCAAAAGAGTTGGGTACTGCCTGAGGCAAGGCTTTTGGGTGTGCCGCCCAGGTAAGTACGACCTTTGGTCTTTCTTTTTTCTTCAGCTCTTCTATGGTTACAAGATCCGCAAAAGACTGTAGTGGATGAAGTGTTGCCGATTCCAGACTTATCAATGGAACCCCGGAATACTTTATAAATTTCTGAATGATCTCTTCTTTGTAATCACTCTCCTTATCATTGAGCGATGGAAAAGCTCTGATGCCTATTATGTCACAATATTGGCCCATTACGGCTGCAGCTTCTTTGATATGCTCAGTTGTGTTGGCATCCATGACAATATTATCTCTGAATTCAAGAGACCAGCTGTCCTGGCCTACATTCATATCCATTACACGAAGGGTAAGATTGTGGGCAGCTTTTTGAGTGCTTAGCCTTGTTCTTAAACTCGGATTGAAAAATATCAATCCCAATGTTTTATTACGGCCAAGCTCTTTATATTTCAATGGGTCTTTTTTAAGCTCTAGTGCGAGCGTAACCATTTGATCTAAATTATCTACGTCTTTTACAGAGGTAAAATGTCTCATTTATTTCACAAGTGTTTTAGATAATACCTTATTAAATGCATCTAAGAATATATCCGCATCTTCTTTTTTCAGGTTTAATGCAGGTAGAATTCTTATTGTGTTTTTATCGGAAGATGATCCTGTAAATATTTTATAGTCTTTTAGCAATGCGTTTCTTATATCTGCACATGGAATCTCGAGTTCCACGCCTATCATCAAGCCATATCCTCTCACTTCTTTTACTCCAGCAATTTTTTTAAAAGCATTCATTAAATAGTTGCCCATTTCTTCAGAGTGCTTAAGAAGATTTTCATCTTTAATCACATCCAGCACTGCAATGCCGGCAGCACATGCCAGATGATTCCCTCCGAAAGTGGTACCTAACATTCCATGTACTGCTTTAAACTTTGGACTGATTAAAACTCCCGCAATCGGGAAGCCATTGCCCATTCCTTTTGCGACTGTTATTAAATCCGCTTTTACATCTGAGTGCTGATGAGCGAAAAATTTACCGGATCTTCCGTATCCTGACTGCACTTCATCCATGATGAAGACTGCACCAAATTTTTCACACAGGCTTTTAATCTTCTTTAAAAAAGAGGTAGTTGGAATTTTTACGCCTCCTACGCCTTGCATACCTTCAATGATCACTGCTGCAATTTCATGGTCTAATGCTTTTTCCAAAGCAGCTTCATCATTGAAAGGAAGCATGATGGCATTGTCTGTTTTATTAACAGGCGCCTGCATCGATGCGCCATCGGTTACAGCTACAGCCAGGGAAGTTCTTCCGTGGAAGCTTTTCGTGAAAGAAATTATTTTTTTTCTTCCGGTATGGAATGAAGCAAGTTTCAATGCATTTTCATTGGCTTCCGCGCCACTGTTGCAAAGAAATAGATCATAATTATTATAGCCTGACAATTTCCCAAGCTTATCTGCTAATTCTGTTTGTAAAGAAATAAGTATTGAATTAGAATAAAATCCAATCTTATTTAATTGGTCAGTAATTTTTTTTACATAATGAGGATGAGTATGCCCAATAGAGATCACCGCATGTCCTCCATAAAGGTCAAGGTATTTATTCCCTTCTTTATCCCAAAGCCATGCCCCCTGAGCTTTTACCGGTTCAATGTTGAATAAAGGATATACGTCGAAGTTTTTCATAATTTATAAGCTTAAAGTTTAAGGCTGAAAGCGGAAAGCTTAGACCTTAACAGTCGTTCTAATTTTTTTGATCAAAGCAATTAACATGCTTTTTATTTCACCGATTTTATCTTTTAACTCCTGATATTTTTCATCAGATAAATATTTTAAATCTTTTGACAGTAATAAATAATATTCCGTTTCATGAGTTGATCCTAATGCTATTTGCAAAAATCTGGCAAAATCAGGATCACTGAATTTGCCGCACCCTTCCGCTATGTTTGCAGGGATAGACATTGCTGATCTTCTTATCTGGGATATCAACCCATATCTTTCTTTATCAGGAAAATTTTCAGTCACCTTATAAATTGATAGCGTGACTGAATGAGACTTTTCCCAAACCTTTAAGTTTGTATAATCTTTCATATAGCTGGTTGTTAAATATTTTATCTTTTGCTTTACGCCTTACGCTTTTAGCTCCTAAAATGCCGGCGCTTTCAGTCTCAGTCCTGTCGTTTCTTCCAGCCCAAACATCAGATTCATATTTTGAGTAGCCTGACCCGATGCTCCTTTTAAAAGATTATCGGTCATACTTACGATTAATAATGTGTCCTCATGTTTTTCCAGATATACAATACAATTATTTGTATTTACCACCTGTTTTAAATCAGGATTGTCTTTCGTTACATGAGTGAAAGGATGTCCTTCATAATATTTCTCATATATATTATAAGCTTCTTCCAGCGATATATTCGATTTAATATAAAGCGTAGCAAAAATTCCTCTGGTAAAATCTCCTCTGAAAGGAATGAAGTTTATTTTCTTGCCAAACCCCTTCTGCAGAGATTTCAAACTCTGATTGATCTCTTTTAAATGCTGATGAGTAAATGCTTTATATATAGACATGTTGTTGTTTCTCCAGCTGAAATGTGAAGTCTGTGTAAGACTTTGACCTGCACCTGTAGATCCTGTAATGCCTGAAATATGAATTTCATCGTTAAGCAGATTGTTCGCTGCCAGTGGAAGTAATCCCAACTGAATACAAGTTGCAAAGCAACCAGGGTTTGCAATATGATCTGCCTTTTTAATTTTCTCTCTTTGCAATTCAGGTAGCCCATATACGAAATCATTTCCTTCTTTCGCAATCCTGTAATCCTGGCTGAGATCAATTAGTTTTAAAGGCCCTGACTTATTATCTCTTTCTTTGTTATAATTTTTATATTCTTCAGACTCAAGAAATTTTAGTGCATCACCATGTCCTACGCACAGGAATAAAACATCTATATGGTGCTCCAGCTTTTCGCTAAATTTTAAATTGGTCATACCGAGAAGGTCGGCGTGGACTTTTGAAATAAGATTTCCCGCATTGCTTTTGCTATGCACAAAAACAATTTCTGCCTGAGGATGGAAAACTAAAATTCTAAGAAGTTCTCCTCCCGTATATCCGGCACCGCCGACAATTCCGATCTTAATTTTTTTCATTTTAGCTTAGAGCTGAAAGCATAATGCTTAAAGCTACTTATGTTTTATAATAATTCAGAAAAGCTTTTAGCCTTACGCTTTGTGCTTTTCGTTGTTAACTTTATGGTAAATCATAGTCTGGTTTCCGAATATTTTCGCAAATCCTTTTACATCTTCTCCTGACCATGCATTGTTCATCTCACCATAGCTTCCGAATTTGGAAGACATCAGATCATGTTCTGATGTAACGCCTACTACATGAAAGCGGTACGGAGCAAGAAATACTTTTACTTTACCTGTAACGGTTTTTTGTGTATCGGCAAGAAATGCTTCTATGTTCCTCATGATAGGATCAAGGAATTGGCCTTCATGAACAAAGTTGCCATACCACCCTGCCATCTGGTCTTTCCAGTACATTTGCCATTTTGTAAGCGTATGTTTTTCGAGTGTGTGATGCGCTTTGATAATTACAATTGGCGCAGCCGCTTCAAAGCCTACTCTTCCTTTTATTCCGATAATAGTATCGCCTACATGTATATCTCTTCCTACACCATAAGGCGCTGCAATTTCCTGTAACTTAAGAATAGCATCTACCGGTTTGGAATATTTTTTATCATTCACTCCTTTCAATTCTCCTTGTTCAAAATACAATTCAACTTCTTCAGAACCGGTTTTAGTAACCTGAGTCGGGAAAGCAGATTCAGGAAGGTACTTATCGGAAGTAAGCGTTTCTTTTCCTCCTACACTTGTTCCCCATATTCCTTTGTTGATGGAATAAGCAGCTTTTGTCCAGTCTCTTTCTACACCTTTCGCTTTCAGATATTCAATTTCCTCTTCTCTTGATAATTTTTTATCTCTTATCGGAGTGATGATGCCGAGTCCAGGAGCAAGGATGTTAAAGATCATGTCAAAGCGCACCTGGTCATTGCCTGCACCGGTGCTGCCATGTGCCACATACTGCACGCCAAGTTTATTGGCATGTTCTGCAATGGCTACTGCCTGAAATACTCTTTCAGCACTTACAGAAAGCGGATAGGTATTATTCTTTAATACATTCCCGAATATTAAATACTTTACACAATCCTGATAGTATTTATCAACTACATCAAGTGTCGCGTGACTTTTTACTCCGAGCGCATAAGCCTTCTTCTCAATATCGGCTAATTCTTCTTTTGTAAATCCGCCTGTATTTACAATGGCAGAATGCACTTCCATTTTCTTTTCTTCCGATAAATATTTGACACAATAGGTAGTATCTAAACCACCGCTGAAAGCCAATAGTACTTTGTTACTCATTGTTATGATTTTTGAGTGCTAAAATTATTAATAAAATCTGGATTTTTTCCCCTGAAAGAGAAAAAGAGCGAAACATTAAAACGGCTTCGTCATCAAAAAGCTGGCAATAGCCTTTATAGGTGATTTGCTGAATGCTTTCAGGAGTTTGTTATTCTTGAATTTCAGCCACCTTTCATAAAGCTTTGACTTGGTAACGAAGTCCCATTTGCTCTTCTTTTTCTCTTGCGGGTCATATACCATTCCTGTGCATAAACACATTCTTCTGTTCATTCTGGTAAGAATGTCATAGTTTACACAGCTGGAACATCCTTTCCAGAATTCCTCGTCGTCTGTCAGCTCTGAAAAAGTAACGGGTTCATAACCCAGGTCAGAGTTGATTTTCATTACGGCAAGGCTGGTGGTAAGTCCGAAGAGCTTTGCATCTGGATATTTTTTGCGGGATAGTTCGAATGCTTTTTCCTTGATTTTAGTAGCCAGTCCTTCTTTTCTGAATTGAGGAGAAACGATAAGCCCTGAATTGGCCACATATTTTCCATGTCCCCATGTTTCTATATAGCAGAATCCCGCAAAGTCGCCCTGTTTGGTAGTGGCGATAATTGCTTTTCCTTCCTCCATTTTTTTGCAGATATATTCAGGGTTTCTTTTAGCAATACCGGTGCCTCGTGCCTTGGCGCTTTCTTCCATCTCTTTGCAAATGGCTTCTGCTAAATGTTTATGTTGATCCCCGGCTACTTGTATATTAAATTCTAACATTTCTTTCTTAAAATAATAATTTGATAAATACTGTTTTGAGAAAACTCAAAAACTTTTTAAGAATATGGATTGAAACGTATTACCGCATGGGTAATAAGTGGTGAGTATCGGCCTATGGCCTGGGGAAGTACCTTGAAGGGAATATTCTTCCTCTCTCTGGGAGAAGAGTAGAAATCATGCCGATATTTATATTTTTATTTCCCACTTTATAATTTTAATAAGTATACAAACATACAGTTAAATTCAATTACTTACAAATTTGTTCCCTGGAAACTGATTTTACACTTCACTGCAAGTCAGGTGTCGGCTTTTCAACGGAACTGATTTCACCTTTGTTGAATTTGATGTATGCGTAATTCTCTGTTTTTTTATTGTCTGTATAGAGTTTGACTTTCCATAGGAATTTTTCTGCTTTTCCGGACAAGGGAGATTCGCATACAGCTCTTACTTCTCTTGTTTCTCCCGGCCCTAATTTTTTAGATTTATAATCTTCTACACTTTCCATGTCAAATTCCCAGTCAAATTCTTTCATCTCATTTCCGTAATTGTCATAAACGGTGTGCTCTTTTCTGTATCTTCTTTCATCGTCAAATTCCAGCACTTCCCCATCTGTGTTGTTTTTTACCTGAAATGTTAACACCAGATATCTTTCCTCGCTCAGGCTTATCTTTGGACTATTACCCAGCCAGTTCCTGCGGGAAATTTTTATTTTTCTCACCTCGATTTTTTGGGGCGAGAAAGTGAGGTTGCCTAATGTTGCACTATTTCCCAGTGCTACAGTATTTTTTTGTATCTCTTCAATTTCTTCAATTTTCATTCTTATGAATTCGTCATTTTTAAGACTTAGCATTTGCCTGTAGGTTTTTAATGCTCCCTGATAATCGATCACCCTCAGGCACTCTTCCGCTTTTTTTTCAAGCTCACTTATTTTTTGATTGATAAGCTCCATTTTATAAGGCTGACCATAATTGAAGAAAATTTTGTACTCTCCTTGCTCTTTTAAAAGCATAAATTCTTTTTCTTCTGTCTCCAATTCAAGGTCTTCGCTTCCCATAATTCTTCCAAACTGATCCTGGATAATTTCTTTCTTCTCATTCTGACTTAAAGTAGAAAGCGAAGCAGTCATGGCAAAGGTGAGCATTTCCTGTAAAATATTCTGGGTATTGGGCTTGGTCATAGAGACTTTTACCAGAGCAGTATCCTGGCCTATATATTTTACATCCAGTATTTCATAAGAGAACTGCTCTTTGTATTTATTGAGCATTTTTTCATTAAATACATTTTTTCTTTTTATGTCAGTAATAAAATCTTTTTCACTTTTATATTTCTGATCATCTGATGATAAGAGTTTATAGGCTTTCTTGCCATTGTTATCAAGAAATGTAGATTCAAGATATTCTTTCACTGTATCCTCCGGTGCAGGAGTGCAGGAAAACAGGCCCGAAAGTAAAGTGAAAAATATTAGCTGGCATAAGTATTTACTGTAAAGTTGTTTCATCTTGAAAAACGTTTAAATCCAAAAACTCACTGTTCAACGCCGTGTAATATAACGTCTTTAAAAGTACAACATTCAGTATTTATCTTTGTTATTCTTATTAATTAACTATTTATTATTCAATTATTTATAAAGTAAATAATCTTATTGATCGGATGTAATATTGTGATGGATAAATCTGTTTTTTTCAAGGCAAAAGGAAATATAT
>JAIERY010000112.1 GCA_019746425.1 Cytophagaceae bacterium | reverse complement strand
GAACTACAAACGATTATGAGCTTAAGTAAACGACATTGAATCGTCATCCGTAAATCGCAACTTCAATGCTTGTTTATCCGCAAACCAAAGCTCTTATCTTCGATATAGACGGCACACTGGTCGACACCATGCCCGTGCATTACAAAGCCTGCCATCTTATCTGTAATCAATATGGCTTTGACTTTCCTCTTGATTTCTTTTACGCATATGCAGGCGTTCCGACCATCAAATGCTTCGAAATATTAATAGAGCAATTAAAGATAAATGTGGACGGCGCAGCTCTGGGAAAGATGAAAGAAGAAAAATATGTTGAGCTGATCCATGAGGTAAAACCCATGAAGTCTGTATACGACATTGCCCTCAAATACCAGGATAAACTTCCTATGTCGCTCGGGACAGGAAGCACCAGAGATATTGCTGCAAAGACCTTGTCTGCTGCCGGAATCGCCGGCATGTTTGACATCATCGTAACAGCAGACGATGTAAAATATCACAAACCTGCACCCGATACTTTTCTGCTGTGTGCAGAAAGAATGGGAATCGCACCCGAATATTGCCAGGTATTTGAAGATGCGGATCCTGGAATAAAAGCAGCTAAAGATGCAGGAATGATGGTGACGGATGTGAGGGAATTTATAAAAACGTAAATATTTAATTTATGAACATCATACAACAGGAAATCATCAAGAAAATAAAAGAGGAAATTGAGCTTTGCAACAAAGTAATAGAAAACAAAAACCCAGATGCGGTTTACAAGGCAGGAATTGCTTTATATAAGAATATAAAACCTAAGATACAGCAATTGAATAAAAGCGAGCTTCGAGACCATGCAGATACTATAGCCATAGTAAAAGAATTGATTAATAAACTTCTGGAATGCGGGTATATTTATTTTGAAGCAGATAAGAACGCCACCGTAAAGCTTGACGTCCTTTCCGGACATGCACACGAAGTCTGCGATAAAAGAGCTATCAAAGAAATAGAAAAAGAACTAGAAAATGCTCACTATACATGGCACTGGCATGGCTGGTAAAACTTACTCTTGCTTCACCAGCTTCAAATATTGCTTCTGCCCGTTGCTCACTATTTCCAGAATATAAATACCTGCAGATAAATAGCCACCAAGTATATATTCGTTGGAATCAATAATAAAAGAACTTAAACGCTTTCCATGAATATCCAGCAGGGAAACTTCTCTGATGCCTTCTCCTTCAAAAATAATTTTTGTCTCGCCTGCAAATGGATTCGGAGCAATAACAATTCTTCCATCTTCATTCCAGGAAAGATATTCTACCTTGCTAAAGCCACTGCTTCCATCCATATCATACTGCACAATTCGATAATAATTTTCTTCAAGAGGAGATTGATCGGTGAATGAATATTGATGTATGCCGCTTGTATTCATGCCACTTACAGAACCTATTGCATAGTAATTAATTCCGTCTGCAGATCTTTCAATAACAAACCTGTCATTGTTAATCTCATCCGTGGTTATCCAGCTGAGCAAAGCATGTTCATTTATTTTCGTCGCAGAAAAATTAATGAAAGTCACGGGAAGAGGCGGATTGCATTTCTGCGCAACCACCGGCACCCGCTCGCATGTGCTTGGCGCACTCACCGACCAGTTGAACATCGCAGGCATGGCAAAAGGTGTAGTATATCCGGTAGTACGAATAATATTGTTATAAATTCCCGGATGAACAATGGTGCCGTTGGTACCATTGTAATACCCTGTTAAAGTACCCGCGGAAACTCTTATCCTGTAACCGTTTGCGGCTGGAATATTTATTCCTATTGGAATCGTAACCTGAATTCTGTTTCCGGTTCCTCCGCAGGCAAGAGTTCTGGTAATCGTCTGTGAAAATCCCGTACCCGGATTGGTAATCTGTATCGTCGTGCTGGGAGTGCCACAGAACCAAATCACCATTTCTGCGTCAATGGAATTTAAGGTAAAGGTAGTAAGTGCATCAAAGCTCAGATAATCATTCGGCGCGGCAGGATTTCCATTACCTACATAATTGGTAAAACCATTGGGCGCAGTTTTGGAAATTATGTTGGAAGTAAGTGGTGTGGCATCTTCTACATAATAAGTGGTGGTATTGGAAAGCACCGGCGTTGTATAGTTTACGCCTGTTGTAAGCAAGGTACCTCCCGCAGGCTGATCATACCAGCGGTAAGTGCCTCCTCCATTCATCACCGATAAATTCACACTGGAAGGCGGAGTGAAACATGCTGTTGTATTGGGAACAGGAATGATAGTATTCAATACAATCTGATCTGTTTTCGCCGGAAGACAACTTGGGTCCGTAACTGTTACATCATAAGTGCCCGGCTGGTTCACAAATAAATTTCTGGTAGTAGCTCCGGCGATCACTGTGCCATTTTTTCTCCATACATAAGAAACATTTGTTCCGGCATGGTCTGCATCAAGTGTCAGCGAAGGCGGACTGCATAAGGTCAGATCAGAGCCAAGGTTCACTGCGAATGTATTAGAAACGCGAATAGTGTCTACCTTCTGACAAGTTCCCGCACCTCCGATTTTCACCCAGTACGTTCCTCCTGTATTTACAGTGATTGTCGGTGTGGTAGCACCTGTACTCCAGGTCATAGGATTGCCTCCCATATTTCCAGGGTTGAGAAGCAGAGATCCTCCTGTACCGCATATGGTAGTATCACTTCCCAGTTTAGGAACAGGTACGCCCTGTATCAATCCCATGGGCCGCAGTGGATCTAAATATTTATTCAGGCCTTTGAAGAAATATCCGTTGTCTCCGTATCCTGTTTGCCTGGAATATTCTGTCATTCCGGGAAGTCCTTTCCCTCCCAGAAAACCTATGAATCCTGCCTGAAGAAAACTGTTGAAGTTCGCAAACATATATTCGACAAAAGTATCGAAGTATCTTCCCGAAGTATTCGGCAAAGTGGGAAGCCCTTCTGCTGCAGAAGCTGCATTGGATTGTCCCAGCTGAATCTGCCACATAAGCAGTGGCTTGCAAAAAACCTGTCCCATTTTTCTTGAGAAGTATAACCAGTTCTGCATTTGCGCTGCGCCCCACATCCATTCATTGGCGCCACCTGCACCTACTGCCGGATTCGCACCATATTTTTCCATTACTAAAAAATCTCCTTTGTCATAATCAGGTCCGTTGAAGAGGGAATTATAAAAATTTAATTGATAAGTCACAGCAAGATCTATATCCGCCTGGGCCCACCATACCATCCCTGTTCTTCCTGCACCGCAACCTGTACAAGGCTGACCTGATTGTCCGGAAGTCCATGCAGACCAGGTGTTGGTATGAAAGCCTACATATGCGTCCGGCGCAAATCGTCTGATCGTTCTGATGATGCCCTGGCAAACTCCTGCAAGATTGTTAGGAAGTCCGGCCATATAGGCATACTGCCCGGGATTTATCGTGGCAAGATTTCCTGCCTGAGCTGGCATGGTGGCACTGATGCTTGCGTCGCCTCCGAATTTTGCCTGTATCAATTCTCCCCAGGTATCCGGTTCAATGATGAACATACATTTATGTCCGTTTGATTTTTGCGCTACATATTTTACGTTCCAGAAAAATTTCTCCATGAATACCGGATCATTCAACCTGAATTTCAATGTACCGGCGCCTGCTCCTTCGGATAACATATAGATTACCCAGGCGCTGTTAATTCCTACCTGCGCTCCATCATACAACATTCCGTCGATCATTTTCATGTTGAATGGTGGAACAGTCTGCGTGTACCAGTTAGAACTGGTATCCACTCCGGCGTTGATGTATTTGTATTGGTAGTGTATAGATTTTTTGATCGGGTCACCGGCATTGTATGTACCCGCAAGGTTTGCCGCATTCATCACATTAAGCCATGGGTAAGTTTCATTTACCGCTGTGGCAGTATTTTTATAATCGTTTACCAGTCCGACATAAAAGTCATCCCATCCTGCCGGAGGCTGTCCCCAGGTTGAGCTTTGAGCAAAAACCGATTGGCTGGTCAATCCAAGAATAATGGTTAAAATGAAGGGAAATGATCTTTTCATAGGGACAATGATTAGAAATTTGCTCGACCCTAATAATTAATGGAAATAATCCATACCCGTAAAGAACAAATAAAATTTTAAGGAGATTTTATGGTATACAGCTAAGGAAATTAACAGCGGAAATACTATATGAATACCTGAAAAAAGGGGCTGAATATAAAAATTAAAGAGATTTAAAGACGGTAATATCCTCTTTGCGTACCTATCCTCAAATCGAGTAGTAATCCGTTTTTTCGTGGGACAATACTTTGATGACTTTCATTCTTACCATGTTCACAAGAATTCTATTGGCTCTCCAGCGGGAAATATTAGCCATCTTACAAAATTCTTTCATAGTTACTTTCTCATTCTTATCTAAGTATTCAAGCAAACGTTTTTCAGCATTGCCAAAAGTGATCTTAGATTCTTCTCCCCGCGATTCACTTTTCATTACATCCAGCATCACTTTGCTTGCAAGCAAACATTTATCTTTGACACGGATGTATGCCCACCATTTCTGGTCTTCTCCTTTGGCATAGTGAGGTTTGTTTTCACTCTCCGGTATTTCTGCAATCAGAACGATTTTACCTTCTATGCTTTCTTTGGAGAATTTTATTTCTACAGGAGGTTTGCAAAAATGATTCGCGCCTTCAAGCATATGTCTTTCTTCAGCAGGACGTACACCGACAATGTTTCCATTATCCTTCACTCCCACCAGCAATTTCCCACCCTTAGTATTTGCAAATGCCACAAGCGTTTTGGCTATCTTCTGAACACTGGTAATGGTTTGTTTGAAGTCTACGGTTTCACATTCTCCTTCTTTAATAAGCTGTCTGATATTCATAAATGAACACTGAATGTATTTAACAAAGTATTTCAGAAAATAAATCCTATTAGTGGAGGTAAGATTTCAACTTACGTTCTACTTTATCATAACTATCATAGCCTCTTGTAATCAGCTGAATTTTTTCTCCCTTTTTAAAAAACACTGTTGGAAAACCTGTTACTCCCAATGAATTGCTGTATTTAAAATCATTAATTGTTTTTTCTTTATAAGCGCTGTCTGAAAATCTTTTCACAAACTCTGCGGAGTCAATATTAAAGTCTTTCAATAAAGCAGTATAGGATGAAACAGCATTGAGATCTTTTCCCTCATAATAAATCATTTTCTGAATAGCGCCGGCAAATTCCACGGATTTTTCTTCATGAAGTGATTTGAAAACCGTTAATGCCAGTGAAGGAGGCATAGAACTGAAAAACATTTTACCATCTTCAAGAGGACCTTTTAAAAAAGCTTCACCAAATTTTATACCCGACCCTTCTTCCACATTTTTATAAGCCCATTTGATGAAGGCTGCTTTCTCAGAAAGAGGTCCTTCCCTCTCATCTATAATCATACCGCCGCTTATGACTGTAAATTTCACAGACTCACCGTATTCTTTTTTCAATTTCATCATCACCGGACTGAAGCCATAACACCAGCCGCACAAGGGATCATATACATAAATTAACTCCGGTTTTTCATTAGATAGCTTTACTATATTATCGTGTCTTGGCAATGTGAGAAAAATAAAACTAAAGAAAAGGATGTAGATTTTCATTTAACGAAACTTCAATAATTAAATAACAAACTCTAAATTACAAAAATTCAAACACTTATACTGCCTTTCGCAATCGTGATATTTGGAATTTGATTTTTGTTATTTGGAATTTAGCTAAGAAGAAATTTTATAGTTAAATTCATCTTATGAAGCGCATCGGCTACGCAGATCTTCCTTTACATTATGGGCACGTTCCTCCCTGGCTCGCGGAGCGCATGAGCAAGTTGGGAGGCGCGATCGTAGAATCTATTATAATGGAATACGGTAAGTCGCAGCTATTACAAAAATTTAGCGATCCATTCTGGTTCCAATCATTAGGCTGTGTATTGGGAATGGACTGGCACTCATCAGGTATCACCACTTCTGTGATGGGTGCCTTGAAAAAAGCAGTTAATCCTCATTCAAAAGAACTGGGTATTTACATTTGCGGAGGCAAAGGAAAATATTCACGGCAGACACCACAGGAATTATTATCCATCGCGGATAAAACCGGCATCAATGGCGATGCCCTTATCCGGTCAAGCAAGCTGACAGCAAAGGTTGACAATACTGCCATACAGGATGGCTTCAATTTATATTTACACTCATTTATAGTTTCCGATGAAGGAGAATGGTCTGTAGTACAACAGGGCATGAATGATTTTTCAGGAATGGCAAGAAGATATCACTGGCACTCCGGAAGCTTCCAATCTTATGTCAATGAACCGCATACTTTTATCTATGGACATAATCAGGGGAATATTTTAAACCTTACGGATAAAGATGCTTCTTCCACGCGTGAAAAAGTTTTAGAAATCTCCAGAGAAAAACCTCAGCTCATCATGAAAGAGATTACCAAACTTATCATGCCTGGCCATCATGAAGTAAAAGCAAAAGATGTAAACCTTAAGAGACTTGGCGCCATACTTGCACTTGCACATGAAGAGGACTTTAAAGATTTTGAATCATTTCTTCTATTGGAAGGACTAGGTCCACGCACGATACAATCACTTGTGTTGGTAAGCGAAGTAATTCACGGAACTCCTTCCCGCTTCAGTGATCCAGCCAGGTTTTCCTTTGCACACGGCGGAAAGGACGGACATCCTTTTCCTGTTCCGACCAAAGTATATGATCAGACAATTCACACTTTAAAAACTTCCATTGAAAAAGCGAAGCTTGGAATTACTGATAAACAAAAAGCAATCAAAGCGCTTCACCAGGCTGCTGAAACTATTGAAAAAGATTTCGTACCTAACCAGAATTTTGATAAGATCATAGAAAAAGAAAGAGAAGATTCATGGAAGTATGGAGGCAGAACTGTTTTTGGTAAAGCAAAGCCTCCTCAGAACAATCAGCTGAACCTCTTTTAAATCATCACTTAATTTTCTGACTATCAATACACTAATTCTCTTCTTAAGATTGTATTAACCTTATCCTCACCTGCAAGGTTTTATACTAAATGGGTATGAGGAAAATGCAAAGTGCACAAGAATTTTATAAAGAAGCCCTTCAACTGCTGCTGGAAAATAATTTCCGGTTCCTGGTTGGCGGCGCCTGGTCTCTGAAATTTCATACAGGTATTAACCGTGAAACAAAAGACCTTGATATCTTTTGCACCTCAGGAGAATATCCACGCATATTGAAATTTTTCAGCGATCAGGGATTTAAAACAGAACTCACCGATGCAAGATGGATTGCCAAAGCTTTTAAAGAGGATCATTTTATTGATTTCATCTTTAATACAGTAAATAATATCTGCGCAGTAGATGAGTCATGGTTTGATCATTCTGTGCGCGGAGAATTATTTGGCTTACCAGTTGATTTTGTTGCAGCGGAAGAATTATTCTGGTGCAAAATCTACGTGATGAACAGAGATCATTACGATGGTGCAGATCTTAATCATCTCATCCTGAAAAAAGGACATGAGATGAACTGGAAATGGATATTAAGCAAGATGGAACAGCACTGGCATCTGCTGTTAGGACAGTTGCTCAACTTTCAATTTGTTTATCCTTCAGAGAGAGACATGGTACCAAAATGGCTTTTCAATGAATTGCTGCAAAGGTCAAAAGAACAATATGATCTTCCTGTTTCTATGGAAAAAATATGCCGGGGCCCATTGGTAGAACACTCTGAGTACAACATTGATATTCTGAATTGGGATTATAAAATTATTACTGTAAGAAAACTTTAATTTTTATCATATGATCATTGCTGCTGTAGGCGACATTCATGTCGGAGAAAGTGAAAAGGGAAAGTGGGTAGATTATTTTAAAGCGGTATCGCAAAAAGCAAACGTATTGCTTCTCTGCGGTGACCTTACCGATACAGGAAAAATTTCGGAAGCAAAAATTTTACGGGATGAACTGAAATCATGTACTATACCTGTAGTTGCTGTATTGGGAAATCATGACTTTGAAAAAGACCTGCAGGATGAAATTAAAAAAATACTCATGAGCGAAAAAGTTCATATCCTTGACGGAGATTCTGTGATCATCGACAATGTCGGCTTTGCAGGGGTGAAAGGTTTTGGCGGAGGATTTGATAAATACATGCTGGCTATGTTTGGTGAAAAGATGATCAAAAATTTTGTACAGGAAGCGGTCGACGAAGCGCTCAAACTGGACAGAGCATTAATGAGGCTCGAAGCAAAAGCTGATCTGAAAAAAATAGCTGTATTACATTATTCTCCCCTGAAAACTACTATTGCCGGAGAGCCTGAACAAATCTGGCCTTTTCTGGGATCAGCAAGGCTTGCAGAACCTATCAACAGAAGACAGGTGATCGCCGCATTTCACGGACATGCACATCTTGGGGTACTGGAAGGCACCACTTCACAAGGAGTGAAAGTATTTAATGTATCAAAACAAACGCTTCTTAAAGCCGGGTACAACCCTCCTTTTTATTTATTTGAAGTATAAAAAAAGTAAGCTCCAAAACTCAAATACCAATACCTGTATATGGTTTGGATTTTATTATTTGAGATTTGTAATTTCACCTCATGGATATTAAAAAAGCCCTTCTCAAAGAACATTCCAAAGCGCAGACAGTAAAAATCACAAAATACATCGGTGACGACAAAGATCGTTTTGATGAATTGATGAAGCTACTCCTGAAAGGAGAATACAGAATAACCCAGCGCGCTTCCTGGGTAGCTTATTATTGCATACAGGTTTACCCGGAATTAATCAAACCGCATTGGAAAGAATTAATTTTTAATCTCAAAAAGTCTGTCCACGATGCGGTGAAAAGAAATACTCTGGGAATACTGCAAAATGTAGTGGTACCTGAAAAATATTGGGGAGAATTAGCTGATATATGTTTTAAATTTTTGAATTCATCCGGTGAACCTATAGCCGTGAGAGTATTAGCCATGTCTGTGTTATACAACATCACGCTGAGAGAGCCTGCATTAATGGCAGAGCTACGAACCATCATAGAGGATAGAATGCCATACGAGTCTCCCGCGTTTACTTCCAGGGGAAATAAAATTTTGAAGCTTATGAAAAAATTTCAGTTTAAGCCGAAAACTGTTGGCGTTTGATATTTAAAATCAGAAACGAAAATACAAAAGGTAGAAATATCCCAAGAAAAATGCCAAGGTTACCTGCAAAAGAAAGGGCTGTATAAGTACCCATCATTGCCATAATCCACTTTACCAGCTTGCCTTCTTTTTTAAACATGCAGGCAAGAGAAAGAATAAGGAAAACAATGTTTAATACGATCACTTCCCTTGATAAATCAAAACCGCCATGCGGAACAGCTTTATTGAATATTTTAAAAAGAAAAGGTATGCAGAAAGCAGCAATGGTGAGGTTAATGATAACCAGGATTACTTTTAAAATTTTCATAAACATGCAAGTGTAGTTGAGGAATACAAAGATAAAAAGGGTTTGGCAACTCTTCTTATCTTTTAATTTTTTTTTTGCTGATAATGACGTATTAATTACATGTTACAACAACATATAGATAGTTAATGATTTTTTGTTTAAAATATTTTATATTTAATAATCATCAGACCATTTTTATGAAAAAAATCCTCTTGTTTTTTTATCCCTTTATTTTTTCTTTCATCTTTTTTACGCCTGCCTTCGCCAATCTGATATCACAGGAAACTGGACAGGTATTTTATACCAGGAACCGGATAATCCCGGAGGGAAATACCGCAACTATAAATTTTCTATGAAGCTGGAAGAAAATATGGGACGGTTACAGGAAGTTCTACCATCATAACCGGTCCTGCCTTTGGAGTGATGGAATTAAAAGGAAGCTTCAAAGACAATATATTTATTTTTGAAGAATATAAAATCGGCAATCAGAAAACAGAAGAAGGAAGACAATGGTGTTATAAAAGCGCAGAACTGACGTTAAAAAAAGAGGGGGACAAATTTAAACTGGATGGCCCCTGGACAGGATACGTACCTTACCTGGGGCAAAATACCCCTGCAAGCCTGGTACACTCTCCCTAACCAAAGAAGTCGGCTTCATTTCTTTAAAAGGTTTTGTGGTGGATGAAAAAACAGTGCAGGCCATTCCCGCCAAAATAAAAATCATCAATCTCAATACAAAAAAAAGAGTCTGATTTAAATTCCCAACGGAGAATTTGATATCAAGCTTTCAGGAAACAACCAATATGAATTAACAGTAGAATCTAAAGGTTATCTCACTAAATTTGAAAATGTTAATTTAATATCTTCTCAGATCTTAAATATTCCCCTCACTCCTATTGAAGTCGGACAAACAGTGCAACTCAATAATATACTTTTTGAGAGAGGAACTTCTACACTCACCCAGGACTCCTATGCAGAACTGGAAAGGCTTGGAAAATTTTTACTGGAAAATCCCAAGGTGGAAATAGAATTACAGGGACATACCAGCAATGAAGGAGATGCAACTAAGAACATGGAGTTATCGGCACAAAGAGTAAAGAGTGTAAAGAATTACCTGGCAAGCAAACAGATCAATGAGAACAGGATAAAGACGAAAGCATTTGGCTCTCAAAATCCGATAGCGCCTAATGATACGGAAGAGAGTAAAAAGAAAAACCGTAGAGTGGAATTTATTATTCTGAAGAAATAAAATTCTCTGACTTATTTATACGCCTACATGCTACAGCTCCCCAGAATCAGCTTAACATCATTGCGTATAAGGCCAGCAGCACCTTGTGGTTTTCTTAGCTGTTTATGCAAGTTCCTGTAAATCCATAAGGTATCCTGATGATTATAATCAATTAAATAAACAGACATTAATCATTACT
>JAIERY010000025.1 GCA_019746425.1 Cytophagaceae bacterium | reverse complement strand
CAAAAGTCAATTTTACCGTAATACCTGCCTTAAACTTTACGACTATAATTTTATCTATATTTGCACTGAATCTCTTTAGTTGTAAGACCTTGCGGGTTTGAATATAATTTACTGAGTCTGTAAATTATTAATCCCCTTTATATATTAGAAAAACCCGCAAGGTTTTTTCTGATTTTTAAAACTAAATTAAGACAGATAAATCCAAGGGTATGAATTTAACAATTGACGTTGGAAATACATTCATCAAGGCCGGTATTTTTGAGAACGGCAAACTCATTTCTTTACATACCTTTAAGAATGAAGAGGAGCTTTCTGCTTTCGGATTCCAATCCAACATAAAAAATATAATTATATCCTCCGTACGAAAAGACTCCTCTTTTTTCAATGATTATTTTTCATTCGCAGATAAGCTGGTTTTTCTTTCAGCTTCTACGCCGGTTCCTCTGATTAATTTATATAAAACGCCGCAAAGCCTTGGAATGGACAGACTGGCTGCGGTTGCCGGCGCTGTGACAATGTTCCCGGAATGCGCTAGGCTGGTAATTGATGCCGGAACCTGTATTACTTATGAGTTTATTGATGAAAAAGATCAATATATGGGGGGGGCAATATCTCCCGGAATTGATATGAGGCTGAAGGCCCTGAATACTTTTACCGGAAAACTGCCGTTAATACCCCGGAAAGATCATGCGGGCCTTACGGGAGCAAATACCGAAGAATCCATATTAAGCGGGGTTTTAAACGGGATTATCTTTGAGACAGAAGGAATAATTAAAAAATATAAAGAAGATTATTCCGATATCAGAATAATTATTTGCGGCGGAGACGTCTCATTTTTTGAAAGTAGCATAAAAGAAAGCATCTTTGCAGTTCCCGATTTGGTATTGATCGGGCTAAACAGAATACTGGAACATAATGTATCATTGGTATAAGACATTTTTAGCAGCGGTTTTAATCATATTCTCTTTTTCTCCTGCCTTTACTCAAAACTCAGTAAAGTCCGGAACTAATTATAATGGTAATTCGCCTTATTCCAGAATCGGAATAGGTGATATGGCCTTGCCGGGAAGTCTCAGGAATGTCGGAATGGGCAGCGCCGGGGTAAGTAATATGAACCCGGAATTTATAAATAGTGTCAACCCCGCTTTGCTCATAAATTACAAAGTGAGGAGCTATGACAGCTTGCTGACAATCCTGGAAGGAAGTGTG
Organism: Cytophagaceae bacterium; assembly: GCA_019746425.1. GTDB lineage: Bacteria > Bacteroidota > Bacteroidia > Cytophagales > Cytophagaceae > JAIERY01. The sequence goes on along the minus strand of JAIERY010000025.1, from coordinate 9,625 downwards.
CTGGGGCAAATGAGAAAAATAAGCACTTCAACAGATAAAGAAAATAATGGTACTTTGAACTTCAATTCATTTTCTTATCTCTTCCCTGTTTCCAAACGATGGACTACCAATGTGGGCTTGCAGCAATTCAGTACCGTTAATTATAATCTTACGCAGACCGGCCTCGTGAATGGCAGCACTACCGACTCTGCAAATATTTATTATAGCGGTAATGGCGGAATTTACCAGGCATACTTTGGCAATGGAGCACGCATCAGCAGAAATTTCAATATAGGCTTCCAGGTAGCTTACCTTTTTGGCACTATTCACCATGAATCATTATCGCAGATTACCACTTTAGCAGATTCAAATATTGTTGGAACCGATAAAAGAACTTCCTACTCGGGCTTCATGCTGCGGCCGGGCGTGGTATACCGGATACCACTTGAGCGGAGCATACATCCGGATTCCTCTATAATCATGAGCATAGGATTCTCATCAGACTTATTTACCAATATGGTTGCGAGAGAAAGACTGGATGTGCAGCGCAAAACACAGTATAATATACTCCTGAGTCAGATTGTTGCCAATTCAGGAAGTCAGGATGTAAGGTTTCCTTCGACCTATCGTTTTGGAGTAAGCTTCAATAAATATTTCAACTGGAATCTGGCGGCAGATTTTTCTTATTCCAACTGGGAGTCTTTTGACAGTTCAGGTGATACTTTGAAAAACAGTTTTACCATAGCGCTCGGCGGCGAATTTTTAATGAATAAGAATAAATTCCGTAACGAACAGGAGCTGAGCCTGAAAAGAAATTACCTGCGTGTAGGATTAAACTACACAAAAACGCCACTTTATTTTGAGGGAAAACAATTGAATGATATTTCATTTTCCATCGGATACTCAAGGCGCTTAGGTAACAGATCAACTTATCGTTATCCTTTACCGAAAATAAATCTTGCACTCGTTGCCGGCCAGAGAGGAACACATAGTAACAACCTTGTTAAAGATATGTACTTCAAGCTTTATATTGGAGTTACGATCAATGATAAGTGGTTCAGAAGAAGAAGGGTTGACTAATCATGAAAACGATCTTTTTCATAGGACTTTTCGGCCTTGCTTTCAGTTCCTGTTTTAAAGATCAGAGCCCTGATGCCATCGTCACCTACAATGGGCCTTTCATGGAGCTCAATAATATTGAAACTTTATACAGCGATTCAGCAGTGCTGAGGGTAAAGCTGAAAGCTGCAAGGCAAATTGAACTTCAGAACGGTGACCGTACCTTCCCCAATGGTGTATATGTAGAGTTTTACAATGAATCGGGAGTGAAAACCTCAACCCTTAAATCCAATTACGGACATTATAATAAGCAGGAAAATTTATATACCGTGAGAGGAAATGTTATTATAGAAAACCTGGAAGAAAAAAATAAGCTCAATACTGAGGAGCTCAAATGGGATCCTGAAACTCAGAAGATCAACACTACTAAATTTGTGAGAATAGAAACCCCCGAAGAGATCATTACGGGAGAAGGCCTTGAAGCAACACAGGATTTCTCTGATTATACTATTCTTCGACCTAAAGGAAGATTTACTGTAGAATGAAATTGAATTTAACAGACAGTATTCTCCTTGCCTTAATGGTGGCATTGCTCATGATCGGAGGGCATCAGGTATTTATCATAGGCCGTACGGAAGGTATCAGCCAGGGCTTTTTGCAGAGCTACTGGATTTTTATGCTGGTCATTATCCTTATGGGAATCTATCAGATGAGGAAGAATAAAGCGGCGAAAAACGAAACTTCAGATAAACCGCAAACAAAAGTCAAGTCAAAGCTCTCCGCAAAGAAAAACAAGAGATAAATACTTGAAAATCATATTATTTGGTTTTAACCGATTATGTAATTATTTTTGCCATTCTTTTGCCTTAACTAAATCAGAAAATACAAGATAAGTAATAAATAAAATGGGAGTAATTAATAAGATTAATGAGAAAGCAGGGGTAATTACAGGAGCTATTGTGATTGCGCTGATATTGTTCATTCTCGGCGGAGACCTTTTACGGCCTAATTCTTTCTTTTCAAGAAATCAGAATGTAGGAGAGATAGCAGGTGAAGATATCTCTTATCAGGAATATGAAAGCGTAAAAGAAGACTTGAGCAGAAACAAAAGCTCTGCCAGTGATAATGATATGTTTCAGATCCATCAGCAGGCATGGACTCAGCTTATTTTTAAATATGCGTACAGCAAACAATATGAAAAGCTGGGCCTGACGGTTTCTGAAGACGAGCTGGAAGATATGATCAGCGGAAAAAATATTCCTGAATGGATCAAGAATGAAAAGATCTTCCAGGATCCTATGACCATGCAGTTTGACAGAGCCAAATACGATCAGTGGAGAAAAAGCGAGCAAGGTGCGCAATACATTGATATTTTAAGAAAGCAGATTGCCGACGACAGACTTAGCAATAAGTACACAAACCTGTTTCAGAACGCTGTATATGTAACCAAGGAAGAAGCGAAAAAAGAATATTACGGGCAGAATGCAAAAGCAGAGGTTCGATACCTGTGGGTTCCTTATTATTCAGTTCCTGATTCTGCCGTGAAAGTTACCGATGAAGACATCGAAGATTACATCAGCAGACACAAGAGTCAGTACAAAAATATGGAGGCAAGAAGGTCTATCATGTATGTTACCTTCCCTGTGCAGGCTGCCGGCAAAGATACTTCAGATGCTGCCGATGAGGTTACTCAGCTGAAAAAAGAATTTGAGACGACAGACGATGATTCATTATTCGTAGCTTCTTCTTCAGACACCAAACAGGCTCCGTCTGTAATGACATTAGATCAATTACCTGCTGATCTGCAGAAAAATCTTGACTCACTCAAAAAAGGCAGTGTATATGGGCCTTTCCTGGAAAATGGAAAATACAAATTATATAAAGCGCTTGATGTTATTCAGGATCCTAAGGATACAATATATTATGCAAGTACCAAGCATATTCTCTTTATGACAAGAGATAAATCAAAAGAGCAGAAAGATTCCATCAGGAAAAAAGCTGAAGAGGTTTTAGCTCAGTTGAAGAAAGGGGCTAACTTCGAAGAGATGGTGATGAAATATACAGAAGATCCGGGAAGCAAGAGCACGGGAGGAGAATATAAGTGGTTCCCTAAAGGAAGAATGGTGAAGCCTTTCGAAGAAGCGGTATTCACTGCAAAAAGCCCGGGGCTGGTGCCAAAACTAGTAGAGACAGAATATGGGTACCATATTTTAAAAGTTACCGATACCAAAACCAACAAAAAAGTTAAGGTTGCTACTATTGAAAAAGAAATAATCATTTCTGCAGGAAGAGACAAAGCTTTCCAGAAGGCTTCTGATTTTTATGCTGCAATAAATGATAAAGATACAGCAGCTTTCACAGCAAGAGCAAAACAGGATTCTTTACAGCTTATGACTTACAAAAGCCTTAAAGCAAATGACATGTATGTAAACAACCTTACCAACCCAAGAGAACTGATAAGATGGGCATTCAACGAGGCAGATGAAGGAGAAGCTTCTCCTGTGCTTCCCGTCGGAGATCAGTATGTGGTAGCTATTCTTGTGAGCGCAAAAGATAAAGGTATGGCTGACGCGGAAGATGTGAGAGATGAAGTAAAGCCAAAGGTGATCAATGAAAAGAAAGCTCAGTTGATCATTGAGAAGCTTGAAAAAGCATCAGGAACATTGGAAAAGAAATCGCAGGCATATGGCCCGGGCGCTACAGTGGGAACTGCTACAGATGTGCTTCTTCAGTCTTCTTCTATGCAGGGCGTAGGTTTTGAGCCTGAAATAGTGGGTACTGTATTCGGGCTGGTTCCAGGAAAGAGAACAATTCCTATGAAAGGGGATAATGGAGTAGCAGTGCTGGAATTAATAAAAATAACAGAAGTAAAGGAAATAGCTGATTATACCAATGTAAAGACAAGCCTCGTGCAGCAGAGAAAAGGAAATATCATGTCAGACATAGACAATGCTATAAGAGAAGATGCCGAGATTGAAGACAACAGAGTGAAATTCTATTAATAATTTCTTGTCGTCATTGCGAGGAGCATAGCGACGAAGCAATCTTTTGGCCAGGAGATTGCTTCGCTGCTCAATGACGATTTTATTTTAATCCTCCCCATTGTACCCCTCCTGAATTATCGTTAAATTTAGATAATGCAAAAGCTGTCCAATTACAATTCTGTTTTCCAGCAGGAACTATCTAAACTAAATCCCGCCCAGAAAGAGGCCGTAAATCATCTGGAAGGCCCCGTGCTTGTTATTGCTGGTCCGGGCACAGGAAAAACCCAGATACTTTCTGCACGCATCGGTAAGATCCTCAGTTCGCCTGATACGCAGGCCGCCCCTCACAATATTCTATGCCTAACCTATACAGACGCCGGCACCATTGCCATGCGTAAACGTCTGCTCAAATTCATAGGTCCGGATGCATATCGGGTTCATATTTATACATTCCATGCATTCTGCAACCAGGTCATTCAGGACAACCTCGATTATTTTGGGTACAGGGAATTACAGCCTGTATCTGATCTGGAATGCGTTAATCTTTTTCAAAAACTTGTGGATTCTTTTCATTCAAAACATCCTTTGAAAAGATTTGGCGCCGATGCTTATTACGAAGTGGGAAGACTGAAATCACTTTTTGATTTAATGAAGAGGGAGTGCTGGACACCTGAGTTTATTTCTAAAAAGATTGACGAATATATCAGTGATCTTCCCCATCGTGAAGAATACATATACAAAAGAGCCAATTCCGTAAAGGGAATTAAAGCGGGAGATATCAATGAAGGAAAGCTTGCCGCGGAGAAAGAAAAACTGGAGCTGCTGCGTGCTGCGGCCATGGAGTTTCCTAAGTATCAGGAGATGATGAAAGAGGCAAAGCGATACGATTACAATGATATGATCCTTTGGGTGCTCGATGCTTTTAAAAACAATCAAAACCTTTTGCTGCGATACCAGGAGAGATATTTATACTTTCTGGTAGATGAATACCAGGACACAAACGGATCTCAGAATGAAATACTGAATCGCCTTACAAGCTATTGGGAAGAGCCTAACATCTTTGTGGTCGGCGATGATGATCAGTCTATATACAGATTCCAGGGAGCTAATGTAAAAAACATAGTAGACTTTTATGACCGGTATCAGAAATCGGTGAAGACTATTGTGATGACAGAAAATTACAGGTCCACTCAAACGATACTCGATTCTGCGAAGGCAGTTATTGACAATAATAAGGAAAGGCTAGTAAATAAATTAAACGGCCTCAGTAAAGAGCTGGTGGCAAAAGGGACCATTGCTTCTTCTAATGTTCAGCCGCAGATCATAGAATATTATAATTCTCTCCATGAAGAAGCAGGAATAGTAAAGGAAATTGAAAAACTATATCATGAAGGGGAAGACCTTAGTGAAGTAGCGGTCATTTACAGAAATCATAAACTGGTTGCCAATATTGTCAAGGCGCTGGAGCTGAAAAATATTCCTTTGAATGTAAAGCAGAAGGTAAATATCCTTGAGCTTCCTTTCATTCAGAATGTCGTTAATATTCTCACATATATTCAGAAAGAATATGAGAAACCGCATAGTGCGGAATATCTCCTTTATGAGATTATGCACTATGCTTTCTTTGATATTTCTTCCCGTGATGCTGCGCTGCTTTGCAAAACATGCTGGAAAGCGGAAGAAAGATTTTCCTGGAGAGAATTAATTGCAAGCAAGGAAAGACTTTTCCAGCTTAATCTTGAATCAGCTAAAGCCATCTCACAGCTTGAAGAAAATCTTTCTTACTGGATCAAAGAGGTTTCTAACCTTACCGTGCAGGGACTGTTTGAAAAAATGCTCACCAAAGGAGGAATTGTTTCATGGATCATGAAATCGCCTGACAATGTCTGGCTCATGCAGGTGATCACTTCTTTGTTTGATTTTATTAAAGAAGAAACAGCTAAGAATCCCCGATTAAAACTGAAAGACATACTAAAGATCCTTGATCAGATGAGATCCAATGGAATAAGTCTTGATCTGAATAAAATTGTGCATGCTGAAAAAGGGGTAAACTTTGTGACATCGCATTCTTCGAAGGGACTGGAGTTTAAGCATGTGTTTTTAATTTCTTCTACGGCAAAATGCTGGGAGAAACAGGCTAACAGAAATTTCGGATATAAATTACCGGATACGATCAGCGAGTCTGACCTGGAAGAAGATCAGCCGGAAGAAGAACGTAGACTTTTTTATGTAGCGCTCACACGTGCTAAAGAACATCTTTATATATCCTATGCGGCAAAAGAAAAAAACGGAAAGGAACAGGAAATGTCCCAGTATGTCGCGGAAATATTAGATAAAAATAATATTGCCATTGAGAAGAGAAGTCTTGAAGAAAGCGAAGTGATACAATTCCAGGCAGAATTAATGTTGGGCAATGAGAACCCTAAAGTCGAACTGATTGACAGGGAATTTTTAAAAGATGCCTTGAAAAACTATAAGATGAGCGTCACGCATCTTAACAAATATTTAAAATGCCCTCTTACATTTTATTTTGAGAATGTAATCAAAGTGCCTACTGCGAGAAGTGAGAGTATGGGATTTGGTAATGCCATTCACTATGCATTGTTTTCGTTGTTTATGCACATGTCCCGCTCCAAAGAGAAAAAATTTCCTGACAAAGAAATATTCTATAGCTTTTTCCTGGAAGGATTGAAAAATCATCAGTCGCATTTTACTGATAAAGAATTTGAAAGAAGACAGGATTATGGAAAAGAATTGCTGCCCGAACTTTATGATTATTATCATGATAAGTGGCATAAATTTGTAGTAGTAGAATATAGAGTGAATAATGCAGAGATGGATGGCATACCTATTACCGGGGCATTGGATAAAATGGAATTCGATGGAAACAAGGTGAATGTGGTAGATTATAAAACCGGAAGTCCCGAGAATGGAAAGAAAAAGTTAAACAAGCCGGATGAGAAAGATCCTCTGGGAGGAGATTACTGGCGGCAGATTGTATTTTATAAAATATTGCTGGATTGCGATCGTACAAAAAATCACGAAATGATTTCCGGCGAAATAGATTTTGTTCAGAAAAATAACAAGAAGGAATTTTCCAAGCATAAAATATTTGTCACTCCCGAAGATGTAAAGCTTGTAAGGGAGCAGATCAAATCCACTTACAAAAATATTATGAATTTTGAATTTCAGCAGGGATGCGGGGAAGAAGATTGCCAGTGGTGCAATTTTGTTAAATACAATTTCAAATCTGATAAGCTGGACCTGGCTAAGGTAGAAGAAGATTAATTTCCCCTCATAAAATTCTGTTATTTTCCACATTAAATTCTGTATGTTCTTCCGAACGAATATTTTTTTCATAAGGTTGAAAGGATATAGGTTTTAAATATGTTGGAAATATGAAGTATATAATTGCGTGTTTGTTTGCTATAGGAATGTTCTCAGCTGCAAAAGCTCAGACAAATCCCGAGGGATCATCAGATCAGACGTTCATTTGTCATTATGTAGATGACCAGACGTTTCAATGTGACCTGAATAAATCAGAAACTACAGCCCCAGACAAAGGCGGAGTGAACGAAGAGGACATGTCTAAAGAGCCATCTGAAGGAAAAGATGTATCTGGAAAAGAAAATAAATCAAGAGAGGACAGAAGCAGAGAAGAAGATCTGGGGAATCCCGAAAACAATGGTTCATTAGGAACTGATACTTCAGGAACAGGAGAAGGCAAGTTTGATCAGCCAGGGGATATGAATAAATCAGACAGCGATGAGGGAGTTAATGAAGATAATAGCAATTTTCAAAATGACCCTTCTGTGGATGATGAAAAGCTGAATCAGAATCAGGACGGAACTAAGAAAGATAGCTGGAAGGACTCCGGTACGGAAAACAGCCTGGAAGAAGATACTTCAGTAAATGAGGGAGGAAATGACGGAATGACCTATTAAGATTTTCCCGATTAAAATAAAAAGGGGCAGTCTCAAAAGGGCAGCCCCATTTTATTCATTTAATGCCTTGATTAAATTTTAGTATTTCTTTTTTTATACGCCGGTAACTTTCAGGCTTTTGCTGTTGTTATAGACTTAGGAAAAAATGTAAGAATTGATATGAGAAAAATATATTTATGGGTATTTGTGTTGATGGGGGGAGTGTTGGGAGGATGCTCAGGTACCAGAGTTCATACAGATAAAGTAAAAGGGGCTGACCTTTCTTCTTATAAAACGTATGCCTGGCTTTCTGATGTTGATCAGACAACTGATGAAGATTACAAGGTTGTAATATCTGATATAACATTCCAGAACCTGCGCCAGACTGCTGATGAAGAAATGCGAAAAAGAGGATATGTGCTCAATACAGAAAATCCTGATATGCTGTTAAGACTGAAGACTAACCTCGAAAAAAAACAGGAAATAGTTTCCAGCATGGGAAATGGATACAGCTATAATTATTGGGGAATAAATGCCAGCCCATATTATTATCCGAATTACTATTCCGGATTTTATAACGGATACTATAGCGGATATTATAATACTCCATACAATTTCGGATACGGTATGAACAAAGTAGAGTACACGGAAGGAACAATTACTATTGAAGCTTTTGACAGAAGAAGCGATCAGATGGTATGGAGAGGGTGGTCTGAAGAGATCATGGATGACTATACTGATGTAGATGAAATGGATGAAAGTGTCGCGGAGATATTCGACGATTATCCTGTAAAGGAAAGAAAAAACTAACCGGAGTTTAAATTAAAAAAGGCCATGTTCTGCATGGCCTTTTTTAATTTTTTCAATTAAGAATTCTTATTAATTCTTTGGAAGATAAGTGGTGAAAATATCATAATACTTTTTAGATTTCTCACCGATGTTATAAGACTGCCCTTTGAACTTTACTTTTATTTTTCTCTGCTCAGGCTTTTCACCCATTACAGTACTTTTCAATGACTGATCTTTGTAGCTGTCAAACTCTTCTTTTCTTTCTTCCAGTAATTCATCTTCCAATTTCATAGCTGTTCCTTTTGCAGCTTTATTTTTCTGAATCAGTTCTTCATTGATAGACTGCGCTCTGCTGATTTTTTCCATAGATGCATTGTATTCAGACTCATTCTGGGTAACAATGAAACTGATCATGTGCTTTGCAGCGCTGTCAAGCAATACTTCAACCTGAGTATCTAATTTGTTGATCTCATGCTGAGCCTTTGCAAGATTTGTTACAAGCGTAACACAGAACAGGGATAATACTAGTAAAATGTGTTTCATAACCGTGGATTTATAATTAAACTATAAAATTGTTTTAATGCGAGATGGAAAATACAAGATTTCTTTTAATAAGGCAATATTGATTCGACAAAATTGAGGCCAACAAAACCATATAACGAAATTTTGAAACAGATCAGGTTTTTTTAGTCAGTTCTTCTTTTTCTCCCAGCAGAAGTTTGATCTCATGTAGTTTTAAAAGCGCCTCTACGGGCGATATGGTATTGATGTCAAGCAATGTTAAAATCTCTTTTATCCTTTCCAGATTAGGGTCTGAAGGTTCAAAAAGCCTCAGCTGAAAATGATCTTTCGGAACTTCTTTTAATTTATCCTCATTCTTATTCCTGATTT
>JAIERY010000378.1 GCA_019746425.1 Cytophagaceae bacterium | reverse complement strand
CCCATAGCGCTGATGGTACTAGGATGAAACCTGGGAGAGTAAGTCGTTGCCAGATTTGTTACTTGTGCCCCTTGTGGGTGTTAAGCCTTGTATAGAAATATACAAGGCTTTTTTAGTTTATGGGATCTACTCAAATTATGGCTTTTTAATGCAATAAAACTCAATAATTTGCATTATTTAGAACAAATGTTTTTTGTTTTGTCTTGCTTTGTTACCTTTGAGTTTTAATGAGCTTTCTCTATCCTCAGTTTCTATTCGGCTTATTCGCGGTATCCATCCCCATAATCATTCATCTCTTTAATTTCCAGCGTACGCGGAAAATTCTATTCAGTAACGTTAAATTTTTGAGGGATATCAAGGAGACCACAAGCTCCAGGTTAAAATTAAAACATTACCTCATTCTCTTATCCCGCATCCTTTTTATAACATTCCTTGTACTGACTTTTGCTCAACCTTTCCTCGAAAGCAGGCAGGCTGCCTCCATCAGAGGGAAACAAACAATGTCTGTATACCTGGATAATTCATTCAGTATGCAGAATGAAATTAACAAAGAGAAAAATCTGGATATAGGTATAAAGTCGATTAATCAGCTGACCGAAGTTTACCCTTCCAATTCTGTTTATTATTTTCTTAATAATGATTTTGAAGGCAAAGATCTGTATTACCGGAATAAGGAAAAGTTAAATGAGCGGTTGACAGAAATAAAATTGTCTAACCTTTTCAGAGATGCCAATACTATATACAAAAGACAAAGCCAGACCTCTGAAAAAGAAAATCAAAACCATCATATTTTCTGGTTTACGGATTTTCAAAAAAGCACTATAGGTGAATTGGAAAAAATTAAGTTTGATACAGCAAGTAAAATTTACCTGGTACCTTTACAAAATTCCAATACAGGAAATATTTATATAGATTCTCTGTGGCTTGACAACCCGATGGTAAAAGCCAATGAAAATAATACGCTTATTGTAGAAGTGCACAATGAAAGTGATAAAGAAGTAAAAGACCTCGTATTAAAGCTTTATATAGAAGAAGTACAGGTAAGCACAAGCAGTGTGAATGTTCCCGCTAAGTCTTCTGTAAAAACAAAGTTTATCTTTAATATAAATGGCGAAGGACATCGCAAGTGTAAAATCACCTTTGAAGATTTTCCTGTAGTTTTTGACAATCAATACTTCTTTGTATTAAATATTTCTCCCAAAATTAAAATTCTACATCTCTACCAGGAAGAAAATAAAGCTATTCCGCAAGTATATGGGAACGAGAGCGTATTCTCAATTCAAAGCAGTAAGTTTGGTGACTTTGATCATTCCTTAATTGCTGTTTCCAATCTTATTATTCTTGATGGCCTGGATGAAATACCGGTATCTATGGTGGAACCAATAAAAGAGTTTGTCAATAAAGGAGGAAGTCTGGTAATATATCCATCAGAAAATGCTAAAGCAGATTCATATAATACCGCACTGAATAATTTTGCGCTTCCTAAAATATCAAAGCAAAACCCTGATACAACTTACGACAGGTTAAATGCTTCTATGATTCCGCCTGATGTAAATGCTCCATTTTTTAAAGGTATGTATGAACGAATGGATAAAAGTATGAATATGCCTTATGCTTACCCGGTAATACAATGGTTGTCCAGAGGAGAACAGTTGCTGAGGTTAAAAAATGAAAACCCGTTTCTGTCATTATTTCAAAAAGAGAAGGGAAAGATTTATCTTTTCAGTACCCCATTGAAGGAAAAGTATACCAATATTACCAACCATTCTATTTTTGTGCTTGTCATGTATAAAATGGCATTTAATAGTATAGTCGAAGGGGAGAAGCTAGCCTTTTCATTTCAGGACCCAGTAATAAGTCTGGATATTGATGTAAAAAGCAGCGATGAGGTATATACATTGGTAAAAGGGGACTTTAAAATTATACCGGGTCAGAAAATAGTGGGACGAAGACTCATTATAGATATACCTAAAGATCAGATGGAGCCCGGATTTTATGAGTTGAGGTTAAAAGAAGGTGTCGAAAAAATTCTGGCTGTAAATTATGGAAAAGAAGAGTCAAAAATGAGCTTTTATAGCCAGGAGGACTTAAACAGGATGTTTGGCCAGAATAAGAATGTCCAGATATATAATGTTGAAAACCAGGATGAATTTATAAGTAAATTTAAAAAAGAAAATATCGGGATACCACTTTGGAAATATTCCTTAATTTTATGTCTGGTATTTTTAGCTATAGAGATTTTATTAATTAGATTTTTATAATATCAAACCAATAAGAAAATATTTTTATAATGAATATTCTTATTAAGTCTGCAGAAATTATTGATCCCAATTCTGATTTTCATAAGAAGACAAAAAACATTCTTATTGAAAACGGCGTCATTAAAAAAATCTCTGATAGCAATCATAAAGCGGATAGAACCATTGAAGGAAAAAATCTTAAAGCTTCTCCCGGATGGTTTGATATGCGGGTATCAATTAAGGATCCTGGCTCCGAGCACAAAGAAGATATCAATACAGTAGCTCAGGCGGCGGCGGCAGGCGGGGTAACGGAAATAGCTTGCTTGCCTAATACAAAGCCGGTTATTCAATCCAAGGATGTGATTTCCTATATTAAATCCAAAGCGCAATCTACCACCTTAAATATATATCCTATTGCAGCGGTTACTCTTGAAGCCAAAGGAGAAGAGCTTACAGAAATGATCGACCTGCATCATGCCGGCGCCATTGCATTTTCTGACGGAAGCAAACCAATATGGCATTCTGATATTTTGCTAAAAGCATTGCAGTATATTCAGATGTTTGATGGTTTGATAATTGATCGCCCCGAAGAAAGACAGTTGAGTAATTTTGGCCAGATGAATGAGGGTAAGATGAGTACTTTGCTTGGACTGAAAGGTATTCCCAAGCTTGCTGAGGAACTCATCATTGAAAGGGATCTTAAAATTTTAGAATATACGGGAGGAAGAATTCACTTTTCTTTGATCTCCAGTCCGGGCTCTTTGGATCTCATAAGAGAAGCCAAGAAAAAAGGACTTAATGTTACCTGTGATATCGCAGCACATCATCTATGTCTTGATGATTCATTGCTTGAAAATTTTGATACAAATTATAAAGTAAATCCTCCGCTAAGAAGTAAAGAAGATATCAATCAATTCTGGAAAGCATTAGCAGACAATACTATTGATGTGATAGTATCAGATCATAATCCTCAGGATGAAGAAAGCAAAAACCTGGAATTTGATCTGGCAGATTTTGGTATACTTGGCTTGCAGACTCTTTTTCCGGTTATAAATACCTACAATAAAAAAATTAAGCTGGAAAAGATAATTGAAAAACTGACAGTAACTCCGAGGGAAATATTAAATATTCCTATACCAAAAATCGAAGAAGGAGCAAAGGCAAATATTACCATTTTTGATCCGGAGACAGAATGGGTTTTTTCAGAAAAAGACATTAAATCAAAATCTAAAAATAGTCCCTTTATTGGGAAAAAATTAAAAGGAACTGTTGTAGCGGTTTTTAATAATAATCAACATTTCATTCATTAATATCTATGTCTTCAAGTAAAAATATATCGGTAGTAATTCCATTGTTTAATGAGGTTGAATCATTGCCTGAATTGTGTTCATGGATAGAAAAAGTAATGAATGATAATAAATTTACTTACGAAGTAATTTTAGTGGATGATGGAAGCAATGACGGTTCATGGGAAGAGATTAAAAAGATATCTGCCAGAAATAATAGTTTTAAAGGAATAAAATTCAATCGTAATTATGGTAAATCTGCTGCATTGAATGTGGGGTTTCACGAGGCACAGGCAGAAGTAGTAATTACCATGGATGCCGATTTACAGGACAGTCCGGATGAAATTCCTCATTTATACAAAATGATTAAGGAGGAAAAGTTTGATCTTGTGTCCGGCTGGAAAAAGAAAAGACATGATCCTATCAGTAAGACGATCCCTTCCAAATTATTCAATTATGTAACCCGGCAGATCTCCGGAATTAAATTGCATGACTTTAACTGCGGCCTAAAAGCATATGATGTGAAAGTTGTCAAAGGAATAGAAGTATATGGAGAAATGCATCGCTATATTCCTGTGATAGCCAAGTGGAGTGGGTTTAAAAAAATAGGAGAGAAGTCGGTAGAACACAGAGCAAGAAAGTATGGCGTTACAAAATTCGGATTGGAACGATTTATATTCGGATTTCTGGACCTTCTTTCTATTTCTTTTGTTTCCAGGTTCAAAAAACGTCCGATGCATTTTTTTGGAACACTTGGCACACTTTCTTTTCTTTTTGGCTTTATTACTACCTGCTATCTTATTATTGAAAAAGTATATCACATTTCCCAGGGTATAAAAGGAAGAGATGTTGTGGATAATACCTGGTTTTATTTAGCTCTGGTGGCATTGGTAATAGGGGTGCAGTTGTTTCTTGCGGGTTTTATTGGAGAGATGATAACCATTTCAAGCAACAAAAGGAGTGATTACAATGTTTCAGAGAAAGTCTGAATCAATTAGCTATGAAATTTTCTGTTGTCATACCAGTTTACAATCGCCCTGACGAAATAAAAGAATTGCTGGAAAGTCTTACGAGGCAAACCAATAAAAATTTTGAAATAATAATTGTAGAAGATGGCTCTACCAATCGGTGTGAGGATATTGTAAATAGCTTTAAAAATCAACTTGAGCTTCGTTACTTTTATAAAGAAAATTCAGGACAAGGGTTTTCCAGGAATTTTGGATATGATCTAGCGAAAGGTGATTACTTTGTAGTATTTGATTCGGATTGTCTTATTCCCGAGCATTACTTTGAGGCGCTTCATAATTCCCTTTCAAAAAATTACCTCGACGCCTATGGAGGACCTGACCGGTCTCATTATACTTTTACTCCCATACAAAAAGCGATCAGTTATTCAATGACTTCTCTTTTTACAACAGGTGGAATTCGCGGCAATAAAAAACATGTAGGCGTATTTCATCCGCGTAGTTTTAATATGGGAATATCGCGGGAAGTCTTTAATAAAACCCGAGGGTATATTATTACCCGCATGGCGGAGGATCTTGAATTTAGCATAAGAATTATTAATGCCGGATTCAAGGTTGGTTTAATAGAAGAAACATACGTGTATCACAAGAGGAGAACTTCCTTTAAACAGTTTTTTAAACAGCTACATTTTTTTGGGAGAGGAAGAATTAATCTTTATAGATTTTTTCCTGATGAATTAAAATTTATTCATTTTTTTCCTGCTTTCTTTTTTATTTTTTGCTTTTTAACCGGCCTGAGCTTTTTCTTTAATGCTTCTTTATTCTTTTTTGGTTTAGCTGTTCTGTTTATTTACTCCTTCCTGATATTTGTAGATGCTTCCATAAAAAACAATAGCATTTATGTCGGCTTGCTGAGTGTGGGTGCAGCATTTACTCAGTTATGCGGATACGGAATAGGATTTATTTCTGAATTGTACAAAGAGGTTTCAGGTACAAAGAAGAAAGTTTAACCGCTGATGAAATAATGTGCTGATTTTTTGAGCAATAAACTAATCTTAAGTTTTATTTCTGTCTGAGATATTTAATTGAAAAGGCATAGCATGGGTCAAAACCATACTATGCCTGATATTGATTATTGAATCGCTATTATTTGAGATTCTGATTTTTCTCCCGCTTTAAAATGCAAAATATAATTTCCTGGTTTCAGGCCAGAGAGATTGATGATCTCCTGGAACCAACCGCTTATGCCTGTATAAGTTTTCGTCAGTACAGTATTTCCTTTTATATCAGAAATTATAATGTTTACATCTGCTACCTCCTGTACTTCTGCAGTTACGCTTATTTGTCCTGATGCAGGGTTAGGATGTATGACAGCTATATTTTCCTGCGTGATTCCCAACTTAGCAGCCGGCGCAGAAGAGGTGACCGATATATAGTTAATATTAAAATCGTTAGTCTCAAAAACCACTCTCATTATCTTTTGTCCCTGTGTCAAAGATATATTGGGAACAGTCACTGATTGCCATGTCTGCCATCCGCCCGTGTTGGGAATAGCAATAGCGCCTGTAACATTTATTCCGTCCATTTCAATACGCATTGTTCTTCCGGCAAGAGTAGTAGCTACTCTAACTTCAAAAGAATAGCTGGCAGAGGTAGTTACATTTACACTATATTCCAGCCATTCATCAGCACCAGCCCATCCTACATTGTATCCGCCTCCGGCATCAGTGGTTGCTTCAAGGTCAACATTATCTGTTCTGAAAGCTCCGCCCGTATTACCAGCAGTAAGATCATTATAGGCAATTCCTTGTCCGCCTAAATCGTAGTGTTCCGCCTCAATTTTTCCAGGGATATTTCTTACAGTACCCCCATAAGGTGATTGCGAAGATGTAACAGTCACTATGTTTATATAATTTAAATTGATGTCAGCTGTTTCCATAACTATCCGCATGATCTTTTGTCCTGCTGACAGGTTTATATTTGGGACTGTTACCGTCTGCCATGTTTGCCATCCGCCTGTATTGGGGACTGCAATTATTCCTGTGACATTTATTCCATCCATTTCAATGTGCATACTTCGCGCCGCCATCGTTGTTGCTACTCTTGCTTCAAAATTGTAAGTTCCGGCTGCAGTAATATTTACGGTGTATTCCATCCATTCCCCGGCACCTGTCCATCCTGTATTGTATCCGCCACCTGCATCAGTTGTCACCTGAATGTCTACATTGTCTGTTCTGAAAACTCCGCCTGTATTACCGGCAGTAAGGTCGTTATAAGCAATTCCCTGTCCGCCTAAATCATAATGTTCGGCTTCAACTTTTCCGGGAATATTTCTTACTGTACCTCCGTACGGTGACTGAGAAGTGCAATTGGTAATAGTAATGTAATTTAATTTGGTTTCGGTATCTGTTCCATCGGGCCCAGTAGCAGTAAGACTTACTGTCTTTGAGCCTGGTGTTGCATAGCTGACTGTATGCGGACCTGCACCTGTTGCCGAGGATGGTGTAGCATCTGTGCCAAAGCTCCAGCTGTATGTGGTAATATTGCCTGTGGATGCATTCGTGAAAGTAATGTTGGAAGCAGGACATGCAGATATGGTATTTGCAGAAAAGTCTGCGACAGGCGGATTAGTATTGTTAGTGTCACTGCTGAAAGTGATTACTAACTGAGGAGCGTTGGTTCCTTCTTTCGAACTCCACATTGTATTTGGTGTACTTACTGTCGTATTTTTCATATTAAAGGATACCACATTTCTTCCTGCTGCTTTTTCACTCTTTACATAATTTGTGACATCCCATGTATAATACTTTCCTGCTGCATCAGTAACATTAGTAGTGGCAAGGGCTGTGTTGCCAGAGACAGGTTTGTTATTCCAGTTAATGGTAGTTTCACTCCATGCACTATTAGTGACCGGATATATTGCCACAGGAATCGCCGCACCTGCCGCACCAAGATTTCCAAATACTTTCAGTTGTACGGAAGAAATCGTTCCCGTTGCGCTTGCAGTGTTAAAGGAAATATAATTTTCCCTATTGTAACCATTGTTAACAGCGCCTGAATTCTTCGTCAGAAGATTTGTAGGATCTGTTGCACCATGATTGGTAGCAGCATAGGCCCCGTCTCTTACATAAGCATCCTTGGTAGGATTTAATATAACAGAAGTTGTTTGTGTTTGAGTAAATACTGCCGTATAGGTAACGTCATCTGCAGGCGTAAATATATCCTGCGTGGATGTGCCGCCGTGAAGCCATTGCGAAAATGTATAAGTTACATTACCGACTGTCTGAGGACTTACTGCACCGATAGTTCTTTTTATTCCTTCTACTCCTGTTACATTATAAGGGGTAGTTATCGGTAAACCGTCGAGTATTGTTTGTAAGCCTGCAGGTTGCGTGGCGAAGTTGATTACCGAGGTTCTTGGGTTAATATCCCTGTATATGGTATTTGTCAATCCTTTTGAATCGGTGACTGTTAGGTAGAGTCTGTACCAAACAGTTGATTCTGTTTCGCCTTCAGTAGGAATGGTTACAGAGCCTGATTTTACTCCCTGTGGTACAGCAGGACCCGGATGTACGTGTGTATTGTGGTGAAAGTCAAGTCGCCAGGTGAATGCGCTGGCAGGAAGAGTTCCATCTTCCTGATCTGTTCCTTCTCCGGAGAAAGAGATTACCTGGCCTCCTGCATAGGTATTGCCTGATGCCGGAGTGATGATCTGCGCTACAGGTGCTGCGTTGAAGGCGGTAACAGTTAAAGTAGCTGCATTACTCGTAGCTGTTCCAAAGGTGTTGGTGACGATTGCCCTGTATTGTCCTGCAGAAGAAGAGGTAGTGCCGGGTATTGTATAAGTAGCAGAAGTTGCGCCTGGAATATTCACTCCATTTTTCTGCCACTGATAATTTAAAGGGGTGGCGCCTGATGATCCAACAGTGAAGCTGGCAGGTTGCCCTTCTGAAACGGTGACACTCTGTGGTTGATTTGTAATAGCAGGTGCATTGTTATTCGTATAAATAATTTTATATAATTGTCCATCCCTCCTCAGGAAATATAAATTTCCATCAGGCCCAACATCTATACCAAGAACTGATGATCCGTTATCAGTAGCAAAATTTGTTTTTGCTCCTGAAGCAGGATCAATATAGTTTATCCATGAGCTGCACCAGTCCACAAAAAAGTATTTTCCTGCATATTGGGCAGGATAGTTTGTAGTGGTGGGATTGAAAAATGCCCCGCCCGTAATAGCACAACCTTGATTTTCATTTCCACCTGAACCGATTCTTTGATAAAAATATCTTGGATTGGTGAATGCCGGATTGTCGCTATTCCCATGAGGTACTGTTGGCCAGCCATAATTTCCCCCCGGATTTGTTACATCGTTAATTTCTTCAAAATCTCCCCCTACATCATTTACAAAGAGCCTGCCTGTTCCTGGCTGGACATCAAAAGTAAATGGATTTCTGAGTCCATATGCCCATACGCTTCTTCTTTGCACGCTTCCGGTAGGAAATGGATTTCCCGCAGCAGGCGTTCCATCAGGATTTAATCTGAGGATCTTACCGTGATATGTATCCAGGTTTTGTGCAAGAGATCCGTTTGCATTTTCACCTACGGCCACAAAAAGTTTTCCATCTTTAAATTTCATTGCCCCGCCATTGTGATTGGTTGCTCCGCTTAAGGGGTCGAGTGTAAGAATATCTGTTTTACTTCCTGCCAGCGCAACGTCACCATTAGCAGTAAATCTGCTGATGCGGTTGGCTGTACCGTTAGGAAGAGTATAACAAAGATACACATAACCGTTGCTTGCGAAATTCGGATCTAGCACAATCCCTATCAAGCCTCTTTCACCTGTAAAATTTACATCTACCTGGACAAAGGGAGTCGGAAGCAAGGTTCCATCTTTTATTACCCTTACATCTCCTCCTTGCTGGCCGACAAATATTCTTCCGTCAGGAGCAAAGTCCATAACTATCGGGGTATTCATTCCGCTGGCCACTGTCACTCTGCTAAAACCTGCAGGTAAAGTCTGAGCGAATAATTGAAGTTTGATAATTGAAAGTACGAGCATCATTAATAAAGTCAGTGCAGACTTATTCAATGCTCTGTTGGCGGATGAGTACTGTTTTGTTTTCATGTTTCTTCTTAATGTTACTTTAGCAAGATTTGATTGCAAAATAATTGCTGTTAACCTTCACAAACAAGGTTTTGTTCGAAAAACTTTACTATAACTATCTAATTATTAATGTGTTATAATTAGTTAATTACGTTTAAAGACCAATGGTTTTTATGAAGGGAATGAAACAGGAAATAAAATCGTCAAAATGATTTTGCACTTAAAAGGCAAGGGCAGCGATGAGATATGAGGGGAGGTAATGAGAGATGAGAGCAGCGTATTGATTTTTCTTAATCAACGCACTCATAACTATGCACTATTTTGTACAGAGATAAATAATTTCTTCGGAAGGCAAGGCGTAGCGTTCTACCTTACTTTTATCAAGTTCCATTACATAAGTATCTTCCTTTACTTTGAAACCTCCTTTCCTTAATCTTTCCGGATAATCTTTCCCATAAGTACGCACATGATCACTTTGTCCATGCGCATTTTCTCTTTCTTCGGGAGTTTTAAGAGAAGGATCTTCAAAAGTTTTTTCCCTTGAGGGATCCATCGGTGATTGTATGATGGCCCATGCACCCGGTTTCATGACTCTATGAATTTCCTGCATTGCCTTTATATCATTATCTACATGTTCCATTACGTGATTGCAGAAAACCACATCAAAAGTATTTTCCGGAAATGGAATATGATGCACATCCATTTTTACTTTGGCAAGAGGTGACTCAAGGTCCGCAGTGATATAATCCAGGTTGCTCATACTTTCAAATTTTTTAAGAAAGCAATGTTCCGGAGCGATATGTAGTACTTTTAGTTTGGCTGTGAAGAAATTGGTTTTGTCCTGCAGGTATAGCCACATTAAACGGTGTCTTTCCAGGGAAAGGGAATCAGGGCAAAGGGCATTGGGTCTTGGCGCTCTTCCGTAAGGTAAAAATTTGCGATAGGTTTTTCCTGAAATAGGGCACTGAACATTATTGCCTGCATAAAATACTCCCAGAATTTTAAGAGCCAGAGGACTAATTATTTGCAGGTATTTCCGGGGAATTTTACGGATAACAAAACTGATAATTTTCTTCATTTTATTCGTAGAAAAGCGCCTCAAATATAGGGATTTACTTTCTTTTCAGATACTTAATCCTCACAAAACTTTGTGAGGAAAATATCGGTTATCCAATTAAGTATTATTATGAAGAAGAATAAAATATGAGAATAGCCCAAGTAAGCCCACT
>JAIERY010000236.1 GCA_019746425.1 Cytophagaceae bacterium | reverse complement strand
CCTATTATACCCTGAATCAAATTTAATATTTTTTTAACTGGTTTTTACCTATTTTGCTTAAGTAAACGACATTGATTAACAAATGTTTAACAAGGTTGATAACTGTTAAACAGACAGAAGGTTTAAAAATGTATTATCGCATTCTGCGGTTTTTACCAGGTATTTTTCTTAAGATATTTTCAAGCTCTCTGGGTAATGCTGTCTGAAAAGAATTTGGGTCTGTTAAAGTTTCAGTATTCCAGCCTCTCCAAACGAGTTCATTGGTTTTAGTATCAATAAAATCTATGATCAAAGTACCTTCTTTATAATTGATTTGCTGAAAGTTATTATGTACAGCATAGGGAACAGGCTGAGGAAATCCTGCATTGGTATAATAAGGATAATTATTTACATAGAAATTATAATTATATGCATTACCAGCATTACTATAGAAATATAAGTTGCCAGGACTATCCGTTGCATTTGAATTGTAAGGTTGTATAAAAGGATTAGATCCTGGTAATGTATTCTGAACAGTAGAATTATTAATGATTTCCTCTTTGTTTTCGACCACCAGTGTATACTGTATTAAAACATCGGGAGTATCCCTGTTTATATAATAGCCTTTTTTGACCAGTTCGGAATTTACAATTTCCCTTATATTTCTGGCTACTATTCCATTGTCATACAAAACATTCTGTATCTGGGATGAATCTTTAGGCAGCCAGGCAAAACTCTGATATTTGCTGAAGTCTGTTTTTTTATCTGCAGTAGTGTAATTGGAGCCTGTCATGGTACAGCTCACTGCGACTAATAGAATACCGAAAATCTTCCAAACACTTTTCATAACAATTCCCTCCTATAGTTATAAGAGAGTTGTCGATCCGAATGTTTTGGAGAAAATATGCTTTAAAAGAAATGAAGTTAGAGGTTAGAAGCCAGAAAAAGCTTCTGGCTTCTAACTTCTGACTTCCAATTTTAAAATTGAAATCCGGCTTTTTTCAGATCTTCCCAGTAGTGAGGATAAGATTTTTCTACAACGTCAATATTTTCTATGGTAAGTTCTCCCAACAATGCCAGTGGAGCAAAGGCCATAGCCATTCTGTGGTCTTTGTAGGTTTCTATGGATTGACCGCCTGCTTTAAATGTTGAATGCTTAATGTTGAATGTTGAGTTAGGAATAGTTTCAACTAAATCACTTCCGAACTTTTTCAGTTCATTCTGTAGAGCAGCGATTCTATCGGTTTCTTTAATTCTTAAACTCTCTAGCCCGGTCATAGTACACTCTACTCCTTTTGCGGCGCAGATTACAGCAATCGTTTGTGCCAGGTCAGGACAGTCTGTAAAGTCCTGCTCAAATGACTTTACAAGATTGCCGGTTTTTTCCAGCGTAACTCCTTTATCTGTGAATGTTGATTTTACTCCCAGCTTTTCCATGATCTCTGCAATTACATGGTCTCCCTGGAAGGATTTTTTATTGTAGCCGAGAATTTCAATTTTTGCTTCAGATGCCAGGGTACAGATGCTATACCAATAGCTTGCAGCAGACCAGTCTGATTCTACTTTATAAGTTGCAGATTTATATTCCTGGTGTGCAATAGAAATTATATTACCTTTCCACTCAGATTGTACACCCCAATGTTTCATCAGGCTTAAGGTCATTTCGATATAAGGCTTTGAGCCAACCTTTCCCTCAAGTTCCAAAGTGAGACCATCGGGAAGTATGGGAGCAATCATTAATAAAGCAGTAATGTACTGGCTGCTTACATCGCCTTTTATTTTGAGATGTTTCGTTTTGACATTCTTCCTGTCAAATTTATTTATCGAGAGTGGAGGGTATCCATCTTTTTCTTTATAGTCTACAGAAGCTCCTAATTGTCTGAGCGCATCTACCAATAGCTTGATAGGTCTTTCGCACATTCTCTTGGTGCCTGTCAAAGTTTTTTCCTGTCCGGTTACTGCAAGATAAGCAGTAAGAAAACGCATAGTGGTGCCGGCATCAATTACATCCAGAACATTTTCTTTCGATTTCAGTAACCTGATCATCGTCTGGGTGTCTCTGGCATTGGAAAGATTCTGAAGATCGGATTTTAAACCGGTTAATGCATCGATAATTAAAACCCTGTTGCTCTCACTTTTGGAAGAAGGAGGAGTAACGGTACAGTTAATTTTTCCAGAATGTTTTTTGAGTGTAATATTTTTCCCCGGCATCTTATTTATTGTAAAAGTTTATTGCTTCTCTGATTTCTTTTAAGGTAACAGGAATGTTGAAGTTGGCCTTCCCTATCTGCTCAAGCAGGCTGCACTGAATTTTTTCTTTTTCATTTTTCTTATCCTGCAGTGTAAGCGGAAGGATTTTGTCAACGTCGTAATCAAATATTTCTTTCTTGCCATAGATGGAAACAAGGTATTTTTTAATGACGGTTAATTCATCGTCATTGATAAATTCTTTTTTCCATGCCAGGTAACTTTCGGCAATCATTCCGATGGCAATTGCTTCTCCATGCAAAAGTCTTTTATTAGGGATGTTAAGAAAATAACTTTCAATGGCATGACCGATGGTATGCCCGAAGTTTAAAATTTTTCTCAGTCCTTTTTCGTAAGGATCTTCTTTGGTGACTTTTGATTTTATGGTGATGGAATGCTGTACCAGATCGTTCCAGTCCTGCTGCTCAATTTTTTTCTGGTTGATCTCTTTCCATTTTTTTCCGTCCGCGATAAGACAATGCTTGATCACTTCTGCAAAGCCTGATCGTAGTTCTTCTTTGGAAAGTGTTTTTAAAAAAGCTGTATCGATAAAGACTGCTACAGGATCTTTAAAAACTCCGATATGGTTTTTAAAATTCTGAAAATCTATTCCAAGTTTTCCTCCTACGCTGGCATCTACCTGAGATAAAAGCGTGGTAGGGATCTGGATAAAATCTATACCTCTTTTATAAGTCGCTGCGCAAAAGCCGCCCATGTCTCCTATCACTCCTCCGCCAAGATTTATCATTAAAGCTTTTCTGTCCAGATGGAGATCGGTCATCTGTTTCCAGATGTTCTCACATGCAGCAAGGTTTTTATTTTCTTCCCCGCTTTTGATGCGGATGATATTTGGTTTGGATAAGGCTGATGTAATTAAAGGCAGGCAATGCTTCTCCGTATTTTCATCCGCTAGTATGCAGATTTTTGAATATTGCTTTCCTTTTAAGAAGTTGGCAAGCTTTTCGGAAACATTAAAAAATAGTATTTCGGAAGACATTGAATTTAGAGGTTAGACATTAGATGTTAGATATTAGAAAGAAATTAGACCTTAAATTTAGATTTTATAATCTAATTTCTAAGGTCTAAAATCTAATGTCTTAATTATGCTTTTGTTTCTACGCGATTCATTATTTCAGTCTGCTTCCTGATAGATTCTTCATGAATGATTTTGTATATCTCAGTGATATATGCTTCATTAAGATTCATTTTCTTCGCAAGCTCGGCACGGTTCTTCATGATCTCATCCCATCTTTTTACCTGGAAGGTAGTCACATTGGTTTCTTTTTTGTATTCGCCAATTTTTTCAACTACTGCCATTCTTGCTGCAAGCACTTCAATCAATTCGCGGTCAAGATTGTCAATTTTCTTTCTTAGTTCTTCCAGGTGATCATTGAATGCTTTATCACCGGAAGAATCAATACGTACCTGGAGTTCAGAAAGTATTTCACCAAGTCTTTCAGGAGTTACCTGCTGGTCTGCATCGCTCCATGCTTTTTCAGGACACATATGTGTTTCAATCATCAGACCGTCGAAATTAAGGTCTAATGCTTTTTGGGAAATTTCTAAAATAAGATCTCTTCTTCCTGCAATATGACTTGGGTCACAGATAATAGGAATCTGCGGTGCCACTCTTCTCAATTCAATTGGAATCTGCCAGATAGGTTGATTTCTGAATTTAGATTTATCGTAAGTTGAAAATCCTCTGTGAATAGCTCCAAGGTTAGTGATACCTGCCTGGTTCAGTCTTTCGAAAGCGCCGATCCATAATCCAAGCTCAGGGTGAGTAGGATTTTTTACAAGCACTACTACATTCTTTACACCTTTTAAAGCATCTGCCATCTCCTGCATAGAGAAAGGACTTACAGTGGTTCTTGCTCCTATCCAAAGTACATCTACTCCATATTTCAATGCTTCTTCAATATGTTGCGGATTTGCAACTTCTGTTCCTACAGGGATGCTTAATTCTTTTTTAACATCCGCAAGCCACTTCAGACCATCTGCACCCGCGCCCTCAAAACTGTTAGGTCTGGTACGTGGTTTCCAGATACCGGCTCTGATAACATCTACTTTGCCAAGATCTTTCAGCATTTTAGAAGTTGTCATAAGCTGCTCAGGAGTTTCTGCGCTACATGGACCTGCGATTACAAGCGGTTTGCTTTTAATCTTTACCCAACTCTCAAGAGGGTTTACATTTAGATTTACGTTCATAATATTTAAAATTACCTATCTTTCGTCAACAAATAACGGGCTCTGCCGTTCTATCATTATATTTATTTTTTCTTTCTGTTTTTATGCTTAAAAAGCCTCCTGTTTCCTTTGAAGATACCTCTGTTGCTTTTTCTTCCAGATCAGATGAAGAACTAAGAAGGATGCACTTTTTATTCTCCGGTATGAGTAAGGAGTTTCTTACAAAGATAGGTACTTTTTTTGTAAAAACAGCCCTAAAACTCAAACTTCCTGTCAAATCTGTAATAAAAAACAGGCTTTTTAAGCAATTCTGCGGAGGTGAGACCCTCTCCGAATGCAAGGCTACTGTAGAAGGGCTCGCCAGATACAGAATACATACCATTCTGGACTATGCAGTAGAAGGAGAAAGCAATGATAAAAGTTATGATGATACTTTAAAAAAGATACTTGATTCCATAGAACTGGATGCACAATCTCAGGAGATATCTTTTTCTGTCTTTAAAGTCACCGGCCTGGGTTCTTTTTCCCTGCTGGAAAAGATTCAGAAAGGAGATGAACTGAATGATGAAGAGAGGATGGCTTTTGCCAGGCTCAGGGAAAGAATGGATATTATATGCAAAACCGCTTTTGAAAAAGACATCAGGCTGATGATAGATGCCGAGGAAAGCTGGATACAGGGAGCCATTGATGTGCTGGTTTATGAAATGATGAAAAAGTATAATAAAAGCAAAGCTATTATTTATAATACATTTCAGATGTACCGGTCAGATATGTCATTTAATCTTCAAAAAGCGCTGGAGATTTCACTGTTTGAAAATTTTATACTAGGCGCCAAACTTGTAAGGGGTGCTTATATGGAAAAAGAAAGAAGAAGGGCAAAAGAATTAAATTATACTTCACCGATTTTTTCAACAAAAAATGAAACCGATGAAGCCTTTAATAAAGCTTTGGAATTTTGTGTTCAGCATAAAGACAGGATTTCTCTCTGCTGCGGTTCTCATAATGAAAAAAGCACTTATCATCTGATAGCGCTGATGGAGAATCAGAATATTGAAAGGCATGATGATAATATATGGTTTGCGCAGTTGTATGGCATGAGCGATCATATTTCATACAACCTTGCTGCTGCCGGTTACAATGTAGCCAAGTATGTTCCTTATGGGCCGGTCGAAGCCGTGATGCCTTATCTTTTCAGAAGAGCTGAAGAAAATAAAGCTGTGACAGGCGGAGGAAGAGAACTGGAGATGGTGAAGAGAGAGATGGATCGCAGATTTAACAGATGAAAGGATTACGCAGTTTTTGCATTGGTGAATGTTGAATGATAAGTTTTTAATAAAGAAGTAATACTTTTGCCTTGATTTTATTTCTGATCTAAAAATCAGCGAAATCCTGTAATCATTAATAATCAGTGTTTATTTTTGCCCCCATGAAAACAAGATTAATTTATTATTTTTCCATCACATTTCTTTTTGTTCAATGTGAGAAAAAGAAAGAAGCAGTAAAATTCACCCCCGAGGAGATCACAGCGGAATCAAAAAAAGCGAATGATTTTTTTGACCAGGTCTTTGACGAGTACATAGACAGGCATCCGATGGATCAGACTTACCTGGGAATTAAAAAAGATCAGGATAAATGGAATGATGTTTCTGATGAGGCAGAAGAAAAAGAGCTTGAAATTACCAAAGCCAATCTTGAAAAACTTAAGAAGGAAATTAATTTCGGATCGCTCAATGAACAATCAAAATTAAGTTACAGGATATTCGAGTATCACAGCAACAGAAAAATAGAAGGATTTAAATGGAGATACCATAATTATCCAGTCAACCAGTTATTCGGCTTGCATTCTGAAGCGCCTTCTTTTCTTATCAATATTCACCAGATTACCGATACAGCTGATGCCCGTGCGTACATAGCCAGGCTTGATAAGTTTGATGTGCTTTTTGACCAACTGATCAAAACGGTGCAGACCCGCGCTGATAAAGGAATCATTCCACCACGGTTTGTATTTACAAGTGTGCTGGATGATTGCAAAAATGTTTTAAAAGGAAGTCCTTTTGAAAAATCAAAAACCCAGACCTCTTTGCTGGATGATTTTATCAAAAAAATAAATAAGCTGTCTATAGGCCAGAAGCAAAAAGAAGAACTCATCAAGGCTGCAGAGAAAACACTTCTGGAGAAAGTGCAGCCGGCTTATACCAAACTCATCATCTACCTGACCAATCTTCAGACCATTGCTACCAATGAAGATGGCGCCTGGAAGTTTCCCCAGGGAAATGAATTCTACGCATTTGCTTTGAAGCAGACCACTACTACAGATATGACACCTGATCAGGTATATGATCTTGGAGTAAAAGAAGTGGCAAGAATACATGGGGAAATGAAAGAGATCATGAAGAAGGTAAATTTTAAGAATGACAATCTACAGGACTTTTTCAAATTCATGCGTGAGGATAAAAGATTTTACTACCCCAATGATTCTGCCGGGAAAAAAGCATACCTGAAGCGCAGCAATGAAATCATCGATTCGATGCGGATTAAATTAAATGACCTGTTCATCACCAAACCGAAAGCAGACCTGATTGTAAAAGCAGTGGAACCATTCAGAGAAAAATCCACTGCCGGTGCATTTTATCAGGAGCCTGCGCCAGACGGATCAAGACCGGGAATTTATTATGCCAATCTTTATGACATGTCTGCAATGCCTAATTATGAAATGGAAGCGCTTGCATACCATGAAGCCATACCTGGTCATCATATGCAGTTAACTATTGCGCAGGAATTAAAAGATATGCCAAAGTTCAGAAGGTTTGGATACTTCGGACATTTCACCGCCTATATTGAAGGCTGGGGTTTATATAGTGAACTTACTCCCAAGGAAATGGGATTTTATCAGAATCCTTACTCTGATTTTGGAAGACTTTCCATGGAGTTGTTACGTGCCGGCAGACTGGTGGTTGATGCCGGAATTCATTCTAAAAAATGGACAAGGGAGCAGGCTACCCAATATTTTATGGACAATACTCCCAATTCTGAAATCGATTGCAAAAGGGAAATAGACCGTTATATCGTCTGGCCTTCGCAGGCTACTGCTTATAAAGTAGGTATGATTAAAATTCTGGAACTAAGGGAAAAAGCGAAAAAAGCGTTGGGCGATAAATTCAATATACGGGAGTTTCACGAAGTAGTCCTCAAATACGGGTCTCTGCCTTTGAGTCTTCTGGAGGAAAATGTAAATACCTATATAACTTCAAAATCCGCAGCATAAAAAACTTATTAACCACAAAGGCACAAAACTTTCTAATAAAGATTAGAGCTTATTAATCAGCTTCGTGCCTTGTGGCAATGAAAAAATAAATAAGATTTTCTATGCTAACTATTTGATTTTTAGCTTATAACTTTGGTTGCTTTTACGCTTTAGCCCACTGTGTTTTTTAAGCGGAATGAAAATATTTTTATTAACTCTCCTTTATCCTGATTTAAGATAAAATCTGATTTTTTAATCCTTTTCTTCTTGTTATTTATCCGCATAAAATTAGATATAACTATCTATAAATCAGAAAGTTGTGGTTACATTTGGTTGTTTAGAAGTATCAATAAACTATCGCCAATAGTGCAATGAATATAAACAACTCAAATTACATAAAATACGTAAATCCATTAACCTAAAGAATACCCCTTGTTATGAATAGAATTTTACTGTTTGTTCTGCCGCTTTCACTCATATTTTCTTCCTGCAACAATACTGGCAGGCAGGAAATAAATGCCCCTGATTTAAATCTTTCTAAGGACATCACTGCTGCACTGGATAATCAGCATGAAGCTTCTGTGTTCCCCGAGATTAATTCTGAGAGTAAAATTTCTGCTAGTACAGAAAAGTCAGTTACCAACTCTGTAAAGAAAGAAGCTGCGAAGAAAATCTCATTCAGAAAATTATTAAATGCCAATGTAGCTTTCACGGAGAATAAAGGTCAACTGGAAAGATTTGGAAATTTCCACTGCACTGAACTCGATAAGGTGAAATATTATTCCAAGGCTTTTTCCGGCACAGTATACTTTGCTAATAACGGAATAGGTTTTGGCTTTAAGAAAGGCGGTCTCGAAGCCAATAATACTGAGAATGTAAATGCAAGAGTCAATATTCCAAAAGATGAATTCAATGCTACTTCCGGTTTTTATATTGAATTCCTTGGATGCAATAAAAGCGCAGACATTACGGGCATCAATCAGCAGACAACAAAGATTAACTACCTGAAAGGTAGCGAACCTTCGCGATTCATAACAGACATCAGCAGTTATGAGCAGATAAGGTATAATGAAATTTATAAAGGAATAGACTTACTATACTATAATAATGATCAGCAATTGAAATACGATTACATTGTAGATCCTAAAGCTGATGTCAATCAGATTAAAATGCATTATAAAAATGTGCAGGATTTATCCATTAATGAAAATGGCGAACTGGAAATAGCCATTGACTGGGGAGTTCTTTACGACAAGAAACCTTACTCTTACCAGATGATTGATGGAGTGCAGCAGGAAGTGAATGTGGTTTATAAAAAAATCAATGCTACTACTATTGGTTTTGAAGTAAAAGGTAAATATGATAAGACAAAAGAATTGGTAATAGATCCTTTCACGGTTCAATGGTCTACTTATATTGGTACAAGCGGGCCTGGCGCAGACAACGGATATATCGAATCTACGGTAGTAGACAACTCCGGAAGAGTGCTCGGGACCGGTTGGTCAAATTCTTCCTTTCCAATAGCAGCTTCGGGGAACGGATATGATAAATCTCAAAATGGAGCAGAAGACGTTTTTGTATTCCGACTGCAAAGCAATGGCGCTACCATGGACTATGTGACTTATATAGGAGGAGGCCAATGGGAAGTAGGTACTGGTATAGCGGTGAACAGCAGCGGAGAAATTTGTGTCACAGGATACACGCAGTCATTCGGACAAATGAACCTTGTAGAAACCTCCACTACCACTCTTACAATGGGCATGGGTCCTATGAATGTGAACGTAGCAGGCATAGGCGCTTACGGATTTGGCGCTACTATCAGACTACAGAATGGAGCTAACTATATGGAGGGAACCATCACCGGTTTTCCTAATGGCACTACTATTACCGTGACAGTTACCAATGTGGTAGGCGCAGGTACATTTGGAAGCTGGCAGGTATTTAATATAGTACAACAGGCTTTCCCGACTACAGCAGGTTCTATTCAGCCTGCTAAAAACGGAGTGAATGCCATCGCAGATATTTTTTATTGCGAGCTGAACGGCGCAGGAAATACACTCAACTACAGCACACATTATGGCGGCGCCAGTACCGACTGGGCACTGGATCTTGTATTGGATAACAGCAACAATGCTTATATCACCGGAAGAACTGAGTCTGCAGGTATTGCCAGTGCAGGCGCATTTAAAACTTCCTACGGAGGTGCATACGATACTTATATTATGAAAATTACTTCCACGGGTACCTTAGGTTATTTCACTTATATCGGCGGCGCAAATGATGATATCGGGAAAAGTGTAGCGGTGAATAATAGTGGTGAAGCATACATTACGGGGATGACCGGTACAACAGGTCTTGGTACCGCAGGAGTATTTCAGACGGTGAATGCAGGAGGCAATGATGCTTTTGTTACCAGAATTAATAGCACCGGTACAGCTTTGATTTATTTCAGTTACCTCGGTGGTGGATCAAGGGATATGGGCGGTGCGATCAAGCTTATCAATAATGATGCGGTAGTATTAGGAACCACTGTAGCAGGAAGCTCTTTCCCCTTGATGAATGCTTACAGTACAGGTAATGCAGGTGATGAAGCATTCTTAACAAGAGTGAATGCCGCAGGAACTGCGCTGGTATATTCTACATACCTGGGAGGTAACGGTACAGACAATACCAAAGGCGCTGATTATTTACAGTATCATAAAAACGGCGGAATGGATATAGTGCAGGGAAAACCTGTGATGGCTTTTGGTACTGCCTCTACTGCAGGATTGCCTCTTGTGAGTCCGTTTAATTTTACTGCTTTGCAGAATGACGGAGTTACTACCTATACTTATGATGGTTCAACTTTCAAAGGAGGCAGCTTAGGGGATATGTTTGTGATGGTGTTAGATTCAACGGCGCAGACAGCTTTGTACGGATCATATTATGGAGGCGCAGAAAATGATTACCCGACAGCAGGTATAAACCTTGACAGAAGTAATATTAACGGATGTATTATTATCGGCGGTGGTGTACACTCGATTCCTTTTCCTACTACACCCGGAGCATTCCAGACAAGAAGGTTTAATACGATCAACGAAGATCAGCATGCGCTGGTTAAAATATGTCTTACAGATATTTTACCGGTAGACTATGTTTCTTTCCGTGTTAATCACTT
>JAIERY010000311.1 GCA_019746425.1 Cytophagaceae bacterium | reverse complement strand
TTTGGCAAAGATAATATTAGTTCGTAAATTAACAAATTATTACACTAGTTTAAAGTTATACAATTAATCCTTAACTAGTGGTTCAATTTTAGGGGAGTATTATACAACCTGTTGTACCCCTGTTCTGATTGACCGGAATTCATGTTAAAAATGTCTCAAAATTGAAAATAAAGATAAAGTAAAAGATGAATTTTATTACAAAAAGGTCTCTTTGATGGATGGTTTTGTGCTCAATAAAATATATCTAATCCTTAATTTTTTAATTTAACTTATTGGGAATGATTTCAAATAGTTGTTATTATTGCGCAATTATTTATAATTAGTCTAAATAAATATAATAGTATATGAGAGTTGTTATACACCGCTATACCATAATTTTTACAACACTATTTTTTGTAAATCAAGTATTTGCACAAAATTCTACAGGGAGTTTAAAGGGAATTGTAAAGGATACTTCCGATAATCCTATAACTAATGCAAGTATTCAATTGGCAAATTTAAAGCTCGGTACTTTTACGGATGAGGGTGGAAAATTCTTTTTGAATAACATACCGGAAGGGAGTTATATCATTGAAGTAAGTCATATCGGATTTAAAACCCAGTCACAACACATTTCAGTAAAATCGGGTGAAACATTGGAGTTAAATTTTAATTTGTCCGAAGACATTCTAAGCCTGGAAGAAGTAGTGATCACCGGATTAAAGACCAAAAACGGAATGGGACATTTGAGAGATTCAGAAGGTACAGTGATCTATTCTGGAAAAAAGACAGAAGTACTTGTCTTAGATAGTTTGGATGCGAATACAGCACAAAATAACCCTCGGCAGATATTGGGCAGAGTGCCTGGTATGAACTTCTCAGAGACAGAAGGAAATGGTTTTCCTTCAAACGGAATCGGCTCAAGAGGATTGAATCCCACTCAATCTATTGAAATGAACACAAGACAAAACGGATACAATATTGCTCCCGATATTTTTGGATACAACGAATCCTACTATCTGCCTGCCATGGAAGCGGTAGAAAGAGTGGAACTTGTACGTGGAGCTTCTTCCCTTCAATTCGGTCCGCAATTTGGAGGTACTGTAAATTTTATCATGAAAGATGCTCCGAAAACAAAACCTTTCGAATTCAGAACACAGCAAACCTACGGAAGTTTCGGATCTTACATTACTTCCAACTCCATTGGAGGAACTTATAAAAAATTCAGCTATTATGGTTTTGGTCAATACAAAAATTCCCAGGGATGGAGACCGAACACTGACTCTTGGGCATTCTCTGGCTTTGGCAAAATACAATATCAGGCAAACAGTAAGCTGAAGCTCGGATTGGAATATACTATTCTCCGAAATAATGTTCGCATGGCAGGAGGCCTCACTGATTCCCTGTTTAATATTGACAACAGACGGTCCCTGAGGGCAAGAAACTGGCTAAATAGTCCATGGAATATTATTACAGGAACCCTCCATTACAAGTTTTCAGAGAACACATCCCTAAGCATTAAGTCTGCTTATCTTTTCAGCCAAAGAAATCTGATATGGCGCAATGAAGATGGAGGAACGGGCGCGTTAGATACCATCGACAGCGCTACAGGAACCTTTGTTCCGCGGGAAGTAGAAAGTGAACTTTTTAAAAACTCCACCACAGAGATCCGGCTTCTTAAAAATTACCAGATGCTGGGAATGCGCAATACGTTAGCTACAGGAGTACGGGTCTTTTCAGGATCATTGAAAAGAGAAGAAGGAGGTCCCGGTTCTACCGGAAGTGATTTTGATATGAACCTGTACGGAGGAACCTGGGAAAACTCACTGAACTTCACTACCACGAACCTGGCTTATTTTGTTGAAAATATTTTCAGGATTACCGACAAATTTTCTGTGACTCCCGGTTTCAGATTTGAATACATCCGATCTGCCGCGCAAGGCTACATTACGGATGAGAATACCGATTCCATTATGAATGTAGATAAAGCTAAAAGCAGATACATTCCTTTATTTGGCACTGGAATGCAATACAAAGTTACTCCCAATACTTCGATCTACGGAAATATTTCGCAGGCATATCGCCCTATGGATTATTCCTCCATTACCCCTATTGGCGTAACCTCCATTATTGATCCTAATATCAAGGATGCTTATGGATATAACTCTGATCTTGGCTACAGAGGAACTGTAAAAGATTACCTTAATTTTGATATAAGCTTATTCTTCCTCAGATACAACCGAAGAATCGGAATTGTTGCTCTACCTGATGGCACAACGATGAGAACCAATGTAGCGGACAGCGAACATAAAGGAGTGGAAGCTTATGTGGAATTTAATCCTGTCAAAGCTTTTTTCCCTCAATCCAACCTGGGAAGCCTGAGTATATTTAACTCTATGGCTTATGTAGATGCAAGATATGTAACTGCTAACCCCAATTTATCAGACGAAGATGGTAATCCCTTAAAGATAAAAGGCAATCGGGTAGAATACGCTCCTAAAATTATCAACCGTACCGGAGTCACTTATGCTTATAAGGGATTCTCCATTACATACACCTTAAGCTATACAGGATCATCGTATGGAGATGCTACCAACGCCGTTTTCGATCCCAATGCAGTCGCAGGAATTATTCCTGCTTACAAAGTGATGGATCTCTCGGCTATGTACAGAATTAAAAGGTATAATGTAAAAGCCGGAGTAAACAACCTTGCCGATGCTCACTACTTTACCAAGCGTACCGATGAATATCCCGGCCCCGGAATTATTCCATCACAAGGCAGATCGTTTTACATTTCAGTAGGAGCAAAATTTTAATAAGGTCTATACTTAAATTCAATGATTACAATGAAGAATTTTACTATTTATATAACTGATATGAAATGTATTTATTTTTATATGCTAATATCTTGTACTGCTTTTTTGTTCTTTTCATGTAAAAAAGATCAGGAGCCTTTACCTGCTCCTTCTGTGTCTACTTATATTCTGTAAATCGTCAGCCAAATCTGGACAAAAGTTAGTAAAAAGTTAAGGTGTAAAAATCTTAATTATTATTAACTTAAATGACAATTATTATGGACAAGAAAACCCCTCAAACAGCAGGTTCTTTGATTAATGAGATTAAAAGAAGAACCCGTAGAAAATTCTCATCAGAAGAATAGATTCGGATAATGGTGGAAGACATGCGTGGAGAAGAATCTGTAGCAGAAATCTGCCGAAAGTATGCCATTCATGCCAACATGTACTAATGTTTGAATTAATAAATTTTTCAGTCTCTTTTCTTTTCAGTAAAACCATTAACAGGAAGACCCTGTTTAAACATTATATATGTCTGGTTAAAAGAATTAAAAATGCAAGCTAATATTCTAATTGATCCTTTAAATATTGATAATCAGGTTTTCATCAGGAATTATTTTGATTGAAAACAGAAATAAAAAAAATCGGATAATTCTTTTACCGCCTTCTTATCTTCAAATATTTCTCCGGATTTTTTCTTTACCCGGTCAATGATATCTTTTCTTCGCTGAGGATCATTTGCGATAGAAACAGCCAATTGAATATATTGCTCTATATTATTTGCAATACAATCTTCAATAGCTATTTGCTTATACGCAGCATAAGCATACCGGCCTTTATGCATATCTGTTGGCATAGTCACAACAGGAACACCTGCTTCAAATGCGTCATAAGTGGTATTGGCTCCTCCTCCATAATAAAAAGTATCAAGAACTACTGAGGCCTGTGCAAGCAATCCAAGATACTCGGCTTCTTCCATTCTTTTGATAAACACTATTCTTTGATTATACAGAGGTGCAGATAAAGTCATTCTTTTTTTAACAAGTGAAGTAATATACTCTTGTTTGTCCTCAATAAATACCATAACGCCTTTAGTATCTCGCTCAAGAATTTTAAAAACCGCCTGATCAAAATCGGGATGTACTTTTCTTAAATTCTGTGTACATAGATAAATAGGAACTCCAACGGAGAGGTTATAATAAGATAAATTTTTTAATGTTTCCGGAACAGGCGGACGATAATAGTAAACCGGCAAGCGTTCAAATTTTAACAATTTTTCCGTATAATATTTTTCTCCATCTTCTATTTCCAGGTGTCTGGAAGAAATAAAATAATCCACTTCCTTCATGCCGCTTGTCGTGGGCCAGCCCCAGCTTGTACACTGCACTTTCGCAGGTTTGCACAAGGCAAGAAAATAGTTGACCGGGTCGGTTCCTATTTCCCAATAATATAAAATATCAAATTCCGCCTTTGATACTTTATTAAGCGCAAGGTTAAAATCTTTGGGGATCGAAAGATATTTTACTCCCGGATTTTCAATGGCAGCACTCAATATTTTTTCTCCATTGGGAAGGCTGCAAACAACAGATATGTCAAATATTTCAGAATTGAGAAAATTTAAAATACCGCGCATACACTTTATAAATACTCCTTCATGGCCCGAAGTGACTACAAAACCAATATGGGGCTTTGTATGACGATGGTTGATCTCTGTGCGTTTTATATTTTTAAACAGTGAGGCACATTTCTCCTTCACTTCTTTATCATCTCTGCCCTGGTATATTAATTCAGAAGGAGGGATCGCGTTATATTCTATCAGGCTGGCGGGATCATCAAAATCAGCAGGAGTATAGGCAGAAAGAATAGCATCCAGGCCATGCCTGTATTCGTCGATCTTTTTGCTGCTCTCCGGAATAACAAAAGAAGAAATATCCATGTGAAACCCTAATGCTTTATTTCCGGGACTTAACTTTAAAAGATGCTTGTACAGTTCCTTCGCCTCCTGATCTTTCCCCATCTTATCAAACAGTGTCGCGAGATTTTTAACTGCTTCCTTCATATCTGGCTTAAGCCGGATAGCATTTTTATAATGTGCAATTGCTTCTTCGTTCCTTTCCCACTCCTGTAAAGCTATTCCCAGATTGTTATGAGCGTAAGGATAGTTAGCGTTGATACTAATGGACTGCTGGTAATAGCGGATCGCTGAAGTATAGTTGCCGGTTTCAAGCATCGCGTTACCAAGATTGTGAAGAGCCAGTGAGTGCTTAGGATTTAATTCAAGAGCTTTATGATAAAACGCAAAGGCTTCTTCGGTCTTTCCAAGTCCTCTGACTGTATTGGCAAGCTTATGATATGCCTCGGCAAAATCCGGTTTTAGTATAATCGCTTTATTCAGTACTTTATAAGCATCCTCATATTTTTTAGACTTTATGTAAAGTTCTCCCAGGTTCACAAGAAAAACAGGATTATCAGGTGATGAATTGACTGCCTTTATCATGCATTCAATGGCTTTCTCTTCCTTACCCATGCCGCTTAATGCTATACCCATCATTTGTAAAGCATCGGGTTGATCTTTTATCACTTTCAGAGACTCTCTATACAAATTCACCGCCATTTCTAAATCTCCTTTTTGATGAGAAGCCTGTGCCAGGGACATCAGGTTGTTGAAGGATGCTTGTTTGGAATTATTCATTAGGCTTGAGTTAGACAAAAATCTTCGAAACAGACGTATGCTTTCATCTTTATCGAGAATGAAAATGCTACATTCCTTTTTCAGGTTCCGGCACTGACCAGTAAGCATCATGATTTGTCACCAATGCTTTACGATGATCGGGCATGTTGGCATTCATAATGGCCGGACGGCGGATGCCGGGTAGGATCTGAACATCATAAATTTCTTCTACACTGTTTTCATATTTAATATGAGCCACCGGTAATCCGGAAGGAAGATGTACAGCAACTACGCCGGAAAAAATAGATATTTTTGCAATAGGCAAATCTCTGAATGTGCTCGCGTTCTGTCTCAACTTAGACAATCCTATAAAAAGATAATCTCCGATCTTAGACATGCCTCTTACAAAACCATCCAGTCTGGTAATCACATCTAATTTCCCTGACTTTACATCTATAACTGCAAGTTCGCCGGTAGCGGAACATAGAACATATACCTTGTTATCATATATTCTTGGAGAATGGGGCATCGGAATTCCGGATACTACGATCTCACTGCTGTCAACGTCTATCAATAATCCGCCGCTTTGTATTTCTGATCTCCAGGCCTTGGGTGAATTTGTTTTCCCTAGCGCCGTTACATATTTTGGTTTTCCATCCTGCATGGCCATGCCGTTGAGGTGACACCGGTCATCGGGAGTAAGGTCTGTAATAAAGGAAGGTTTCCATTTACTTTTAAAGCTGAACTCATCATCAATCAATGACAGGCAGGAAAAACGGGTATTGACAGCCCATAGTCCTTCCTTCCCCCAACTCATATCATGTAAATCTATTTCTCCTGTATAATAAGTCGCTCTCGGAAGATATAGTCCATCGTATTTATTCGGAGAGCCTGGATAATTGATAGCGAGCGCACGGGTATTTGCCAATACCACCACTTCACTTTTAGTAGCTACGGCGAGGCGCTCCCCTGAAACAGCCATGCCCATTGCTTTTTCAAAATCCCTTGGGAGCTGTATGATCTCATTTTCATTCAATGCGCTCAGGAAGATTACTTTTCCTGCCTGGTAAGTGCTTAGCGCAAGAGTGCAGTTCAGCTGCCATAAAAGCTCCGGCATATTAGGGCTCATCGTGCAACTGAAAGGGGGGAGCATTTGACTCATAGTCTGGTTTGTATATGGTGGATTTGCTTTTAAATATAATATTTAAAGCCCTGAATCTCTAAATGAAACCAGGGCTTTATTTAGGTTTAATATATTTTTATTCTATCACAATCTGTTTTACCATCACACCGTTTTCACTTTCCAGCATGAGTGTATAAACACCTTTAGGCAATAGCTGTAAGTTAAGTTGTTCTGTAAACGGACTATTATAGACGGTTTCACCTAATGCATTGATGATCCTTATATTTTGTTTGCCAACAGAGAGCCCGCCTGATTTAATAGTAAACAATCCGGCCGAAGGATTCGGATAGACACTGATCCCGTCACCTGCATAAGGATGTGAAATTCCCGTCTCTACTATATTGTTGATGTTTATGGTTACAGTCGCCGAAGAGCTTAGAGCAGGCGTTCCGTTGTCGGTTACCTGCACGGTAAGAGCATAAGAAGCAATATTTTCATAATCCAGGCTTCCTGCCACGGTAATCTGCCCGGTGCTGCTGTTAATCGCAAAAGCCCCGCCGGTATTGCCCGCAGTAATGGAGTAAGAAAGTACCTGACTGACATCTGCATCAGAAGCGGCTACTGTGCCCACGACTGTGCTTGCCGAAACATTTTCATTGATATTAAAAGACTGGTTATTGATCTGCGGATCATGGTTACCGGGCTGAAATCTCTGTGCAAAAACGCCATAACCTGATCCATCCTGAGAAAACGATTGCCACACCACCGTAAAATCCCCATCCCTGTCCATGGCTATAAACGGATAACCCTGATTGTCCGTGGTAAAGGTATTCACCTGAAATTCGAGGCCCTGCGGGGAACCTGCGGCGTTAAATTGTTTCGCATAAATGCCATAATAGTCTCCATCCTGTCCATAGGTTTGCCAGGAGATCACAAAATCCCCATTATTATCCATAGCAACGGAAGATCTGATCTGATGAGCAGTTGTATAGGTATTCACCCGGAACTCACTTCCTTGGGCTACCCCTGCAGCATCATAGCGCTGGGCATAGATTCCGTAACTATCACCATCCTGCGTGTAGCTATTCCAGGCAATCACAAAATCTCCATCGCTGTCCATAGCTATCGAAGAGAAGGATTGCTTATTTGTAGTATAGGTATTCACCCGGAACTCACTTCCCTGGGCTACTCCTGCAGCATCATAGCGCTGGGCATAGATTCCGTAATTATCACCATCCTGCGAGTAGCTATTCCAGGCAATCACAAAATTCCCATCACTGTCCATGGCTATAGAAGGTGAAAGCTGTTGGTCGGTTGTAAATGTATTCACCTGAAATTCTCCGCCTTGCGCTAACCCTAAAGCGTTGTAACGCTGCGCGAAAATGCCGTAATAACTTCTATCCTGTACATAATCATTCCAGGTAATCACAAAATCTCCATCGCTGTCCATGGCTATCGAAGGTAAGGATTGCGTATTTGTAGTATAGGTATTCACCCGGAACTCACTTCCCTGGGCTACTCCTGCAGCGTTGTAACGCTGCGCATAAATACCAAAAGAACTTCCATCCTGATCAAAGCTTTCCCAGGCAATTACAAAATCCCCATCATTATCCATGGCTATCGCAGGGTTCCGTTGAGTACTTACAGTATAAGTGTTGACCCGGAACTCACTTCCCTGGGCTACTCCTGCAGCGTTGTAACGCTGCGCATAAATGCCGGAATAACTTCCATCCTGTATGTAATCCTGCCAGGTAATCACAAAATCGCCTGCGCTGTCCAAAGCAATTGCAGGATTCACCTGCCCATCTGTAGTATAAGTGTTTACTCTGAATTCGCTGCCCAAAGGGTTGGGGCTTTGCGCCTGCACTTCTCCCTGGCTGAGGACAAAACCCAATGTCATAGCAGCGCCGGAAAGTTTCAACGCATGCTCCAGGTCGGCAAGACGCATACGCAGCTTCTCAAGCCTGCGTACCAGTTGTGTTTGCTTTTGTGTGCTATGGTTTTTAAACCTGTTTTCCTTTAAGGATTTGTCAAACCGATACCGGAGCTTCCTGTACAAAGATAATAGTCTGGTATGCTGAAAATGAAGTAAATCTGGGGTCATAAGGATACAATGTTAAATCTAGTTGCTTAATTATGATTCAAATCTGTTGCTGTTTTATTAATTTTTTATTCTATCACAATCTGTTTTACCATCACACCGTTTTCACTTTCCAGCATGAGTGTATAAACACCTTTAGGCAATAGCTGTAAGTTAAGTTGTTCTGTAAACGGACTATTATAGACGGTTTCACCTAATGCATTGATGATCCTTATATTTTGTTTGCCAACAGAGAGCCCGCCTGATTTAATAGTAAACAATCCGGCCGAAGGATTCGGATAGACACTGATCCCGTCACCTGCATAAGGATGTGAAATTCCCGTCTCTACTATATTGTTGATGTTTATGGTTACAGTCGCCGAAGAGCTTAGAGCAGGCGTTCCGTTGTCGGTTACCTGCACGGTAAGAGCATAAGAAGCAATATTTTCATAATCCAGGCTTCCTGCCACGGTAATCTGCCCGGTGCTGCTGTTAATCGCAAAAGCCCCGCCGGTATTGCCCGCAGTAATGGAGTAAGAAAGTACCTGACTGACATCTGCATCAGAAGCGGCTACTGTGCCCACGACTGTGCTTGCCGAAACATTTTCATTGATATTAAAAGACTGGTTATTGATCTGCGGATCATGGTTACCGGGCTGAAATCTCTGTGCAAAAACGCCATAACCTGATCCATCCTGAGAAAACGATTGCCACACCACCGTAAAATCCCCATCCCTGTCCATGGCTATAAACGGATAACCCTGATTGTTCGTGGTAAAGGTATTCACCTGAAATTCGAGGCCTTGCGGGGAACCTGCGGCGTTAAATTGTC
This sequence comes from Cytophagaceae bacterium, assembly GCA_019746425.1. Lineage (GTDB taxonomy): Bacteria > Bacteroidota > Bacteroidia > Cytophagales > Cytophagaceae > JAIERY01. The sequence goes on along the minus strand of JAIERY010000311.1, from coordinate 1,281 downwards.
GCGCATAAATGCCATAATAATTTCCATCCTGTCCATAGGTTTGCCAGGAGATCACAAAATCCCCATTATTATCCATAGCAACGGAAGATCTGATCTGATAATTTGTTGTATACATATTCACCTGAAATTCGATACCCTGCGGTACGCCGGAAGCATCGTAGCGCTGGGCATAGATTCCGTAACTATCACCATCCTGACCTACAGAAGTCCATGTTATTACAAAATCGCCATCGCTGTCCATGCCTATGGATATTTCACTCTGATTATCTGTTATATAAGTATTCACCTGAAATTCGATACCCTGCGGTACACCGGAAGCATCGTAGCGCTGGGCATAAACGCCCAAAGAATTTCCATCCTGATTAAAGCTTTCCCATGCAATTACAAAATCGCCATCATTATCCATTGCCGCAGAAACTCCCCATTGATAACTGGTGGTATAAGTATTTACCTGAAATTCGCTTCCCTGTGGAAGCCCTGCAGCATTATAACGTTGAGCATAAATATCAGATAAGACATTCTGGTTGCTTTCCCATACAATCACAAAATCGCCATCGCTGTCCATGGCTATGGATGGGCTTCTCTGAGTGCCTGTCGTATAGGTATTCACCGGAAACTCACTTCCCTGGGCAACTCCGGCAGCATTGTACCGCTTGGCATAAATGCCAAAATAATTTCCATCCTGATTATAGGTTTCCCAGACGATTACAAAATCCCCATCGCTGTCCATGGCTATGGATGGGTTGTTCTGACTGCTTGTCGTATAGGTATTCACCCTGAATTCGCTTCCCTGGGCCAAGCCGGCAGCATTGTACCTCTGGGCATAAACCCCTTCGTATGAGCCATCCTGTCCGGATCCTTGCCATGTTATTACAAAGTCTCCCTCGTCGTCCATAGCCATAGAGGAATATTGCTGGCCATTGGTTGTATAGGTATTTACCTTAAACTCGCTGCCGGCAGGCGTTATCTGAGCCTCGCAGATGAATGGAGTAAGGGTCAAGGCTCCGGCAGCAAGGGAGGTTCTCAATAGCATTTTGAAAGACTCCAGTTGTCTGCGGAAACGTTCTATCCTTGAAAGAAGCATACGCTGCTTTCTCTGAGAATATTTCCTGAAAGAGTTATTTTTAAAACTCTTTTCGAGTCTTGATTTTAATCTGTGATATTTCTCAAGGGTTGAAAAATATTTTGTTTCAAGTAAATTTTTTTTTACTGTCATCCGACTAAAATTAAAAATAGTGAAAAAAGGGCATTACAATAAAAATCAAGGCGATTTATCCCGCA
>JAIERY010000306.1 GCA_019746425.1 Cytophagaceae bacterium | reverse complement strand
CTATCAAAGACGATAAAAAAATTCCTCTTACGCTGAACGAGCTCACCGAGCTTCCGGGAATCGGCCGCAAGTCTGCCAATGTGATCATGCGTGAAGCAGGGGTGAAAGCAGAAGGCGTAATCGTAGATCTGCACGTAGTACGTGTAGCGCCCCGCATAGGTATTGCCACCGGAACCGATCCGAAAAAAATTGAAAAGCAGATCATGGAAGCAATTCCACAGAAAGACTGGGGAGAAGTGGGAATGGCCATCTCATTTTTAGGAAGAGAAACCTGCAGACCTACGCATCCCAAGCACCATGAGTGTGTCATGAAAAAGCACTGTGAATATTATAAGGCAAATCATTAAGAATTCATGGAGGAGCAAGGGGAGAATAAAAATTACCTCGATAAGATCGGTCAATATGATAAGGTGGAAATTCTGGTGAATGAAAAACCAGAAATAGAATTTGAAGCTTTTATAGATCCTCCTTATATAATAATTCATTTTTCGCCGAGGTTGGTAGATTCTCCCTCGCTGGCCGCGTGTCGCGTGTGCCTAATTAGAAGGTGAAAATTATCCATAAATTTCGATGATAAATTTAGAGCAAGTTTTATAACTTGCTTTTTTATTTTAAGAGAGAAAAAAGCAGCAATGTAAAGTATGGTCAATTCTGGCAACATAATAATAAGCCAATCGAATTATGGAGTCCAGAAGTTATGGAGCAGAAAGTAGAATACATTCACAATAATCCTGTTGAAGCTGGTTTTGTAAATGAGCCATGGCATTGGAAGTATAGCAGTGCAGTTGATTATAGTGGCGGTAAAGGTTTATTAGAAATTGATTTCGTTTAACAAGGCACACGCGACATGCGTGCAAAACAGGGGGAATTTTTTATAATCACGAAATATATCTGATAAGCTAAAACCTTCTTTCGCATTAGCAATTAAATGAATATGATTGCTCATCAGACATCATGCATAAAGTTCAAGTCCTTTCTCCCGCTGACAATATTTTAAAGAATCTGTAATAATATATTTGTACCCCTTTCTAGTGAAGACATCAACCCAGTCCACGACTTTAAACGTCAGGAAATGCAATTCCCTGCTTCGAACATTATATTTTAAACCCATAGCTGTTGAAAAATTTGTGAATTTTAATAAAGAAGGATTATAAATCCAAAAATCTTCTGTCCGGATTGCAAATCCGGACTAGCAAACGATACCTGAAAGGCATATAAACAGAAAGAGAGCGAAGGTTGACTTCGCTCTCTTTCTGTTTCTCGTTATAATCAATTTTATAAAAACTTCAGCACCTGCTCGCCCATCGCGTCAGTACCAAGAATTTTATCTTTAGCAGTAGTTGCATCTGCGATGTCGCGTGTACGGAAACCTGCTTTCAATACTTTATCTACCGCGCTGATCACCGCTTCTGATTCTTCTTTCATCTTGAATGAAATATCAAGTAATAGTGCTGCAGAAAGAATAGATGCCAATGGATTGGCAACTCCTTTGCCGGTGATATCATGGGCAGAACCGTGGATAGGTTCGTATACTCCTGTGCCATCACCTATAGAAGCAGAGGCAAGCATTCCCATAGAACCTGCGATCTGTGAAGCCTCGTCCGTTAAAATATATCCGAATAAATTTGCGGTCACCACTACATCAAACTTGCGGGGATCTTTAATAAGCAGCATTGCAGTTGCATCCACAAACTGATGCTCTACTTCCACATCAGGATATTCCTTCGCAAGCTTCTGAATTACCTCTCTCCACAATCTGCTTGTCTCGATCACGTTTGCTTTGTCAACAGAGCACAATTTCTTGTGTCTTGTTCTTGCAGCTTCAAAAGCTTTGCGACCGATCCTTTCAACTTCATACCTGCTGTACTGCGCTATGTCGTATGCAGTATCGCCATTGTCTTTTCTTCCCTTCTCTCCAAAATAAATATCTCCTGTCAGCTCTCTGAAAAATAAAATATCAGCGCCTTTAAGGATCTCCGGCTTGATGCTGGATGCGCCAAGCAATTCATCAAATAATTTTATCGGACGAAGATTGGCATATAAACCAAGTTCTTTTCTCATCTTCAGCAATCCCTGCTCCGGTCTTACTTTAGCAGAAGGATCATTATCATATTTAGGATGACCTACGGCTCCAAAGAGAACCGCGTCTGATTTTTTCATTTTCTCCAGAGACTCATCAGGAAGGGGATTTCCTGTCGCTTCGATCGCTACGTGACCAATGAGTGCTTCGTCATAAGTAAATTCATGCTTGAATTTTGCCGCTATTTTATCCAGTACTTTTTTCCCGACAGCTGTTACTTCCTGCCCGATTCCATCACCTGGAACAATGAGAATGTGTTTTTTTGACATGTTTTTTTAGTCGTTAGTCTTGAGTAGTGAGTCGTGAGAACTTATTACTCAACGGTTATAATTCAGGTATTTTTAAAAACTGATAAAAATAATTTGTAGAGCTGATATCTAAAAATTTTATTGCTTTTTTCTAAAGAATAGAGTCATTTTTTGTCAAGACTCATGACTCAGTACTCACTACTAAATAAGATTCAGCATTTTCTCCGTCGCCTTAATCGCCGCCACTGTCTGATCACTGTCCAGACCTCTCGTCTTAAACTCTTTGTTATTATGCTGCCAGGTAATGATCGTTTCACACAAGGCATCTGATTTACCTCCCGGCGGAATGCGGACTGTATAATCTGTCAGCACGGGCATTACCATTTTCTTTTCTTTATAAATCTTTCCAAGTGCATTCATGAAGGCATCGTATTGTCCGTCGCCCTGGGCATGCTCTTCGAAGTGCTCTCCGTCAATACTCACATTTAAAGTCACAGAAGGTCGCAGGTCTTTTGAATGTGTGAGCACATAATTTTTAATCTGTACCTTCTGCTCTCTTGCATTAGTATTGGTATCGAGAATATCAGAAATAATATAAGGAAGATCTGCCGGCGTTACCACTTCTTTCCTGTCGCCCAATTCTATAATGCGTTGAGTGACTCTTTTCAGATCTTCATCGGACAACTGTATGCCTAACTGCAGCAGATTATTTTCTATATTGGCCTTGCCGCTTGTTTTGCCCAGAGCATACATACGCTGACGGCCAAAGCGCTCGGGGATCAAATCATTATAATAAAGCTTGTTCTTTTTATCACCGTCTGCATGAATGCCTGCTGTCTGCGTAAATACATTCTCCCCTACCACAGGTTTGTTGGCAGAAATTCTGAAACCTGAAAATGTCTCGACCAGCTTGCTTACCGAATACAATTTCTTTTCTACTACGGAAGTCTTCACTTCGGGCACATAATCATTCAGCACGGCGATGGCGCTGGACAATGGAGCATTACCTGCTCTCTCTCCCATACCGTTGATAGTAAGATGTAATCCATGCGCCCCAGCTTTTGTTGCCTCCAGCACATTAGCTATACTCAGGTCATAATCATTATGCGCATGAAAATCAAAATGGATTTTCGGATAACGATTTACTAGTTCGAATATATAATTATATGCTTCGGAAGGGATCATCACTCCCAATGTATCCGGCAGCATCACCCGTCTGATTGGCTGGTCTTTTAAAAAATCCAGGTACTGCAATACATACTCTTTGGAATGACGCATGCCATTGCTCCAGTCTTCCAGGTAAATATTGCATTCCAGTTTTTTCCTGCGTGCCAGATCAATCACACTGGCGATATCTGCAAAATGCTGTTCAGGTTTTTTCTTAAGCTGGTGCTGAAGATGATTCAAAGAGCCTTTGGTGAGAAGATTCATCACTTTCGCTCCGGACTTCATCATCCAGTTGATGGAAACATCTTTATCGACAAAAGTAAGCACCTCTACTTTGTCTATGTAGCCATTGTCATCCGCCCATTCTGTAATTTTCTTTACGGCATCAAATTCTCCGTCTGATACACGCGCAGAAGCTACTTCGATCCTGTCTACTTTTACTTCGGTTAATAAAAGCTGGGCAATCGTCAATTTTTCAATTGCAGAAAAAGACACGCCGCTTGTCTGCTCCCCATCACGGAGAGTAGTATCCATTATTTCAACATGACGGGTAGTCTTTTTCACCGAAGGGAAATCTTAAAATGCTCTTGATTCTGCAAATGATTTTATTTCACCTTTCATAGATTGCAGGTAATCTATATCATCGAAACCATTCATCAGGTTATGTTTTTTGTAACCATTAATGTCAAATGATTCCTTCTCCCCTGTAGCGACAAGGGTAATGGTTTGATCAGGAAGATTTACTTCCAGTTCTGCTTTAGGATCTTTTTCTATGGCAGTGAAAATCTTATGCAGAAATTGAGGACTTACCTGAACCGGAAGAATTCCCACATTGATAGAATTGTTCTTGAAGATATCTGCAAAAAAACTTGACACTACGCATCTGAATCCATAATCATATACTGCCCAGGCAGCATGCTCACGGCTGCTACCGCTTCCGAAATTTTTTCCACCCACCAGTATTTTGCCTGAATAGATCGGATTGTTCAGCACGAAATCTTTTTTCGGTGTATTGTCATTATTGTATCTCCAGTCTCTGAAAAGATTATCGCCAAAGCCTTCACGTTTGGTTGCTTTCAGAAAACGTGCAGGAATGATCTGGTCGGTATCTACGTTCTCTATCGGTAGAGGCACTGCTGTGCTTTTCAGAATGGTAAATTTATCGTATGCCATTTTAAAAGAATTATGAATTATTAATTATGAATTTTTAATTGTGTCATGCTGAGTTTTGAGTTATTTTAATTCATAATTCATAATTCAAAATTCAACATTCAAAATTTGCTATATCAGGTCGCGTGGATCCGTAACGTAACCGGTCACCGCTGCTGCTGCTGCCACCAAAGGGCTTGCCAGTAAGGTACGTGCTCCCGGTCCCTGACGTCCTTCGAAATTTCTGTTGCTGGTGCTTACTGCATATTTTCCTGCAGGAATTTTATCGTCGTTCATCGCCAGGCATGCAGAACATCCCGGTTCACGCAATTGAAATCCTGCTGCAGTAAGAATATCCAGAATTCCTTCGTCCTGAATTTGTTTTCTCACAATGTGAGACCCCGGCACGATCCACGCAGTAACGTGCTCTGCTTTTTTACGTCCTTTTATAATAGATGCAAATGCTCTGAAGTCTTCTATTCTTCCGTTGGTACAGCTTCCCACAAATACATAATCCACTTTTTTACCGATCATTTTTTCATTCTCGGCAAACCCCATATAGTTAAGTGATTTTTCATAAGTAGCAGCTCCATCGCTCACTTCTTTCGCCGTCGGGATCAGTTTGGAAATACCAATACCCATTCCAGGGTTGGTACCAAAAGTGATCATCGGTTCGATATCGGCCGCATCGTAAGTATATTCTTTGTCGAATGTAGCACCGGCATCTGTCTTCAACGTTTTCCAGTAAGCAAGCTGTTTATCCCAGTCAGCGCCTTTAGGAGCTTTCTCACGTCCTTTGATATAATTAAAAGTAGTTTCATCAGGTGCAATCATTCCTCCGCGCGCTCCCATTTCAATGCTCATATTACATACTGTCATACGGCCTTCCATGGTCATTTTTTCAAATACATCTCCTGCATACTCTACAAAATATCCTGTGGCACCGCTTGCTGAGATTTTTGCAATGATATATAGAATTACATCTTTCGGGGTAACGCCTTTTCCTAATTTACCATTTACATTAATGCGCATCTTCAATGGCTTAGGCTGCATGATGCACTGAGAAGACAATACCATCTCTACTTCTGAAGTTCCGATTCCGAATGCAATGGCTCCGAATGCTCCGTGAGTAGAAGTATGTGAATCTCCGCAGACGATAGTCATTCCCGGAAGGGTAATGCCATTTTCCGGACCAACTACATGAACGATTCCGTTTTTAGGATTGCCGAGTCCCCAGTGAGATATGCCGTATTTTTTAGAATTCTCCTCTAAAGCTTTCAGCTGTTTGGCAGACAAAGCATCAACTACCGGAAGGTGTTGATTGATGGTAGGAGTATTATGATCCGCTGTCGCAAAAGTACGCTCAGGATAAATTACTTTAAGACCTCTGCTTTCCAATCCAAGAAATGCAACGGGGCTTGTCACTTCATGAATAAAATGTCTGTCAATAAAGAAAACATCAGGACCATCTTCAATTTTTCTAACCACATGGGAATCCCATACTTTGTCAAACAGGGTACTAGGCTTATTATTCATTTTTATAAATTTTGAAGTATTTACAACATCCATTTAACAAAACCGGGCAAGTAAATGTCCCGGAAATTGGTTTTTTTTAAGTAAATGGCTAAATGGGCTACAAAAATAGGGAAAATAATGGTAAAAAAACAGGGTTTGAGTGGGATAAAAAAAAGGAATAAAGACCTAAATCTGACATAAATAAGGTAATACGGGCACACTGTAAATTTGAAAGCCGGTATTCATTCAAACAGCCCAAACCTTAAGGCATGGGCTGTTTGAATGAAATTATCATAAGATCTGTGACTAACGGGCCCTGCCACTGTCCAGATTCCAGAAGAAGAAAAAGAAAAATGCGGCGAGGTATTCCTGTCTTATACCCCTACCTTCACCTACTCTGCTCCCATTATAATAAACATCACCATCACTTTCCACCTGCCCTACGCGCGAACCATTTACATAGACATCTCCGTCGCTTTCGATTTGTCCGACCCTTGAACCGTTTTTGTAAATGTCCCCATCGCTTTCAATTTCGCCTATACGGCTTCCCTTATAATAAACGCTTTGCGCAAATGAAGAAGAAATTGCTGCGCAGCATACAAAAAGAAAAAATAGTTTTTTCATAGTTTAAAAAGTTTATCAGGTATTCATATACGTTTTAAAAAAATAATGGTTCAGGATGAATGAATCAAAACTGTTTGTTATATTCCTCTTCATATTCAGATTAGAAATGGGTGATTTTCCATTTTAAAAATTTATTTCTTAATGCTGAAAAATATATTTAAGACAATGGCGACATTCTGTAAGCCTAAAGGGCCAAGTACATCTTTTGCTGAGTTGACCAGGACAGCGCCCGGCCGCCTTCCCTGTATCGAGCCAACCAACCGTACACCGTCACGCGATTGACCCTAAAATCCTGGCGATTTCTTCAGGGCTATACACCCTTTCTTTATACTGTTCACCGCACTCTTCCGCAGGGTAGTTAATGTGGTTTTTTGTTTTTCAGCAAGTTCCCAATAAAAAATCTTGGAAAGATGTTTGAAAAATGATAACTTACTATCAGTCAATTACTTTTTTATATGATAAGGTATGTTTTTTTACATTTTTCATTACTTATATCAATTTCAACTTTCTCTCAGAAGAATTCAGGATTTGGAACTTATACCGGTTACGGCGCGGAAGAATTTTCTCAACCTCTAAAAATTTATCCGGGAATTACATCTGCTTTATCAGACTCTATGAATGCTACCGCTGTTAAACTCTCCGCTACTGAAACTAATTTGGAGGGTTTAAAAAAACTTAAAAAGTTAACGTATATTTTTCTGGATAATACAATAGGGCCTGATAATTATTACATAGATCAGAAAGCTCTTGAAAATATGTTTTCCTATTTTAAAGAACTTGAGCAATTAAAATTTATCAGCATTGAAGATCCAAGAATAGTTTCCTACATAAAAGATTTAAAAAATATTAAAGGATTAAAGTTTGAAAGATTTGACGAGGCTCAATTCAATACTGCTTTACCTTCCTTATTAAATCTTGAACTACTGATCATTAAAGATGCTAAAATCACTTCTTTGCCGGTATCCATTGGAAAACTTACTTCATTAATTCAGCTCGAACTTCAATGCATTAATCTTATTAATCTTCCTGAAAATATTGGGGACTTGAAGAATTTAAAAGTTTTAAAAATGCAAGCCGGTAAAATGACATCGCTGCCATCAGGTTTTTCAAATCTTGATCAGTTAAAATATTTAAAAATAACCGGACTTACTGCGTTTAAAACTTTTCCTGAAGAGATTGCTGCTCTGACAGAACTTGAAACCTTAATTCTCGAATTAAGATTAATTGTCTCCATTTCCGAATCTATTGGAAGTTTAACTAAAATGAAAACGTTAGAACTGCATGAAAGCCGTAAACTATATAAAATCCCTGACAGCTTATACCTGATGAAAAACCTTCAGGAATTATTTATAAGCGATTGCATCGAGCTTTGGAAACTTGAAGGTTTGTATAAAATAGATCACCCGATTACAATTACTTTAAATAGATGTAACTACATCAAAATTGCTGAAAGATTAAAACTTGTTCGGTTAAAGAAACTCATAATACCTGCCTCTAGCTTGCCGTCCGAAATAAAAAAAGTAAAATCTATTTTGGGTGAAGATAAAGTTGAATTAAAAGAGTTATAATTTTTAAAACCAAAAACATATGAAAAACCTCAATCTCATTTCTTTATTTATTCTAAGTCTTTTCTTAGGCGTTGCTTCCGCTAATGCACAAGAGGAGTGGTATGGCGGAATCTATAAATATGGTCAAAAGTATCCGGGTTATATTATTAAGTTAAATGGCGACACCATCCAGGGTCACATTGAATACTTATCAAGAACAGAATTGCAAAACAAATGTGTTTTTTATTCTGACCCCAATAACAAAAAATCAAAAGTAGTATACAAAGGCGAAGATCTTAAGGGTTATTACGTAGCTGATAAATTTTACAAAGCCATGAATTATAGCGGAGGATTATTAGCTGCTCCAATACGGTTTTTATGGAAAATTGAAGGAGGTAGAATAGCACAATACAAATGGTTTGACCAAGCAGAGAATTTCGCTCTGATGCATAAATTACCATCAGAATCACAGGTAGACTTTGAAAAAAGACAATACCCCTCTAAATTAATTATTCAGAAGGGAGATGAAAAACCTTTTGAGCATTCAAGCCTGGGATTAAATTTCTCCAAAAAAATGAGCGAACTGGTAAGCGATTATCCTGAGCTTTCTCAAAAAGTAGCAAACAAGGAAGAAGGATATGGTCTATTAAAAATGTTGGATATCATTACTGAATACAACAAATGGTATGCGGAGAAAAATAAATAATATTACTCTCATGAAATTATTCTTTTCTTTTGTGCTTCTGTCGCTAGGTTTTTATGCAAGCCTGGCACAGGAGCCAATGTCAGTTATTGGACCCGCACAAGAAAGTAAAACATTCCCAATACAGAATTCACGCATTGTACAGGTGAGTGAAAATGGAATTTTTCTAATTCATGAAAAAGGAAAAAATCTAACAGAAAGAGAATTTTTACTTGAAAAGTACGATCATAACTTCAAACCTGTTTTCATTAAATCCTTAAATGAAAACAAAGGAGTGATGGGCGACATGATTGATGTACACAGCATCTGGAGCATAAAAAATAAAATGTATGTCTTTAAAGAAGGCTTTAAAAAAAGTATCACTAAAAGCTTTATTAATGTCTGCGAAGTCAGTCCCGAAGGTGAAGTTTCATCAATGATAAAAGAACTTGACAATATTCCTGCTGAAAAAGTCACTCAAACTGCTAATTATTCAATATCCATATCTCCAGATCAAAGTAAAATCGTTCTTTTAACTCAGTTTCCCGCAGCTAAAGACGTTAATGAAAGAATTAAGATCAAGGTATTCGACTTATCCTTTAATGAACTCTGGTCAAAAGAAATAACCTATAATCATCCATCAAAAGGTGCATATGAGAATAGTGCCAATATCAACAATGAAGGGGTAGTTTACATTCTTAAGAAAATGAAGGGAGATAAATATAGCTATTATTACAACCTTTATACTTGTTCTCAAAATGGATCTAAGTGGATAGAAAACAAAGTAAATATTGATCCCCATTTTATATCTGAGATTTCATTGAAAATTTTAAGTACTGGGAATGTGGTGGTAGCCGGCTTGTATTCTGCTGATATGAAATGGCAAGAACGGCACTACGGTTCATTTTATTTCTTAGTTGATACTGAAGGGAAAGTTCTTTCACAGAAGTTCTCTCCTTTTGATGACAAAACAGGAACAAAAACACAAGCAGGGAATTATCTGGAGAATTATAAAATAAAAGATCTGATGGAACGGAAAGATGGAAGTTTGGTGTTGATAACAGAATATCATTATCATACCACTGAAAGCAAACCACCCCCTACAGCAGGAGCATTACCCCTTATTGTAAATCACGAAAAATATGGAGACATTATGATTTATAATTTCTCAACTAATGGAATTTTAACATGGACTTCCACCATCCAAAAATTTCAGTATAATAAAATCGATGAAGGAGCTTTCAGTTCATTTATTCATGTTCTGAAAGATGATCAGCTTTTAATATTTTACAATCAGGTTGAAACACTCTACTGGATCGATAAAAATGGAGATAAACAGGAATATACCGAATTTGACAGCAAGACTTATTATAAAAGTTTTCTACTTACTGTAAATACAGAGGGACAGGTTTCAAATAAAATACCACTGATAAAAACCTACGAGCGCGTTCCTTTTAAGATGTCAGTAAATCCTAAATTATATTATATAAATGAAAAGTATGAGTTATACTTTATGATTGAAATGCTGCATCACAAAAGATTTGCATTAGGCAAATTCCAACTATAATAAGATATTATTACATGTATTCTGAGATGTTTAAAATTTTTTGCTTCCTGGCACAAGCAGATATAGGAGCTGCCATGTAAGTTATTTCCCTTGGTTGACAGCTTTGTCTGACAAACTGTAAACTTTTTTTAGTACCAGACAGACGGTTAAAATTACCAACCGTTT
>JAIERY010000021.1 GCA_019746425.1 Cytophagaceae bacterium | reverse complement strand
AAAGTTAAAAATATAGCTCTAGTAGATTGAGCGGTATCTGTTCCGCTATGGATGCCATATTCGATTAACTGGACTACTACTGCGGGTACTCATAGTATAACCGCTAAAGCTACCGATAATAAGGGCGCAGCTACAACCTCTGCGGCCATAAGCGTTACCGTAAACGCACCGACAAATACTCCTCCAACAGAGAGCATTACTTCTCCAGCCAATAATTTCACTACCGTGCAAGGCACAGTTGTTGCAATCAGCGCAACAGCAACAGATGCAGATGGGATATCTAAAGTGGAATTTTTGGTAGATGGAACAAAAATAGGTGAAGACCAAAGCACTCCTTATACATTCAACTGGACTGCTGCATCAGGCACACATAGTTTGACTGCAAAAGCAACCGATACGAAAGGAGCCGCGAAAACTTCTTCTGTAATTACAATCACAGTCAATTCCAATAATACTTGTACAGTAGCAGCATGGACTTCAGGAAAAGTTTATATAGCAAATGACAAGGCATCTCAAAATGGAAAGATCTACAGAGCGAAATGGTGGACACAGGGACAGAGCCCTGCTACAAACTCCGGTCAATGGGATGTTTGGGAGCTGGTAGGAAATTGCGGAGCTAAGATGGGAATGTTTGAACCTGATGCTTCTGCGAAAATAATTGATATTTATCCTAATCCTACCAATGGATATTCTATGCTTAAACTCAATATCGCTGATATAGAAAGTGCGGAAGTTATCATTATAAATTCGCTGGGTCTTGAAGTTTATCGGGGAAAACTCAATGCCGACCTGCAGGCAGACATATACCTGCATGAAGCAGAGGCGGGGATCTATACGATAAGAATTATCAGCTGCGATAATATATGGACAGAAAAATTGGTAAAACAATAATCCGGTTCATTAAGCAATAGTGCAAGTTCACCATTGTTTAGTTTGCCCCGAAACAGAGCAGCCACTGCTCTGTTTTTTTATGTTTGCCCGGTAAATATGGAATGAGTAAATTGCCTTATAAACTTTTTCATATGAAAACATGTCTCTTTCTTGCCGTTTTATTTTTAACTGTTTCCTGCTCCCAGGAAAAATCAGCCCGTATCAGCAGCAAATCTCCTGGCAGCTCCAATGAAATAATTATCAAAGGGGTGAAAAGAAGCATCGCTGATCCCTGGATCACCAGCTTTATTGCCAAAGGAGGAGATACCGCTTCAGCTCCCCAGACAGAAATATTTGCCTCAGACCTTAGTCCGGAGTATGTAAAATTTAACTGGAAAGGGGAGAATACGGTATTTGTAGAATTTACACAGACCGATGATACCAAAAGAACATTTAATATTACCATGAGTTCCCAGGGAATGATGATGAATGAAGTAAACCCCGGCGGCGAAGATGATGATTGGGATGTGGGTGTAAAGCTTAAGTAAAATGCATTGGAGAATGCACTGAGTTAAATCAGTGTATTCTCTTGATTATTTTTTATCTGTGATCCAGCCGGTATTTTAGTATTCATAAACACTTTAATACCAAAATTTTTTTCCAATAAGCTTATTTTTTTAGGTAATCTTCTATAAATATCCTGTTTAGATACCACCCGGTATTTTAATTTTTTTCGATAAAAGAACCCCTGCAGATATTTGATTATTCCTTTCCCCTGTTAACTTCCTGCATTGTCAATGTGTACTACCTAACCCCAGCTATTGATAGGATGAAATGGGTTTAGTTGATTAAACAATTGTGTATGCAAGTCCACATTGTTTAATTTGCCCCCGGCAGAGCAGATTATATCTGCTCTGCTTTTTTTATTAAGAGGCAAAAGTTTTAATAATGCGTCATTCCCGCGAAGGCGGGAATCCCGGCCTTCTGCACTTAATAAAAAATAAGATACAGAATACATCATAGTTACTTTTAGGGAAAGTTTAAAGTTGTTCTTTTTTGGAGATTTACCCATCCGTGCACAAGCCCGCCTGCCGGGGATGACGAAAGCAGGGGTGTTACACATTATAATAAAAAAAGTGCAGTCGCCTGCACCTTTAAAAACTAATAACCTGAACAAACTAAAATTTCTTTTTATAGATATGGCAGTAAGGACTTCCGCCGGAGTTTTTATAGTAATCCTGGTGATAGGTTTCTGCTACCCAGAATTTATCAGCCTTGGTTAACTCAGTCACTACCTTATATCCTTTATCTTTCAATACTTTCATAAGCTTTTCCGCAACCAGTTTCTGTTCTTCATTGAAATAGAAAATTCCCGAACGGTACTGATTGCCTATGTCCGGTCCCTGTCCATCTTCTTGTCCGGGATCGTGCGTTTCAAAGAATAGTTTTACCAGTTCTTCATAAGTGGTTTTTGTCGGATCAAATATCACTCGCACTGCTTCGGCATGCCCGGTTTTGCCGGTAGACACTTCTTTATACTTAGGATTATTTTTTGTGCCTCCTATATATCCTACATCAGTGGATATTACTCCTTTTGCCTGTTGAAAATAATATTCTGTTCCCCAGAAGCAACCTGAGGCAAATACGGCTGTATCTCTTTTTACATCCGTATCTCCCGCAATAAAATTCATAGAAACAGAATTCACGCAGTGCCTTATATTTTTATCGGTGAAGCCCTCGCCTTCAAACACATGTCCGAGGTGGCCTTTACAGTTGGCGCAGATGATTTCCGTTCTTGATCCATCAGTGTCAGGCACTCTTTCTACTGCACCTGGAATTTCATCATCAAAGCTCGGCCATCCGCAATGCGATTCAAATTTATCGGTAGAGCGATACAAAGGAGCATTGCATCTTTTGCAGGTATATACTCCTTTTTCGTTGTGCTTATAATATTTTCCTGTAAAAGGTCTCTCAGTACCTTTTTTAAGAATTACCCACTCTTCATCAGGGGTCAACTGATTGTATTGAGTGGTATCGTTCTGAAATGTTACTTTATTTTTATCTGTCATATTACTCTGCGAACAAGCTAATAAATTGAAAATTATAAGAAAATGCAATAGAAAATAATACCGTGAATTCATATGGTTATGGATATTTAGGGAATATACGAAATAACATATTTATTTGGATTTTAGTGTCTGGATAATACTTAAAAGCTCCGTCATAATTCTCCTTATAACAAGGACCTGAGGAAAGCTGGTTATGGTACTCGTTTCCAGCAAGGACTTTTGAGAAAAGCGATTTCATCGCTTCTTTTTACAAACCCATTTGGCCTGAATATTGCTAAGATCTGTTTATTCTTAAAACAGCGATTTATACATCCCGTGCATGAGAATTGTATTAATCTTAAAAATCCGATATCTTCAGCAGGCAAATTAAACTTTATGAAAAATTTATTTCAAGTACTAATCCTGGTTTTAATCTTTTCTACCCAGGCATTTTCTCAGAAAATGAGAGACAGTCAGGCTAAAGCGCTGGACTCTTTGACAAAGCTCAAAGAGAGTTGGAAAGCTACTTCCAATGATTCGGTATTCATTGCTGAGCATAGCCATGATAAATTCAGAAATCATCTTTTTCATCGCGGCGATCAGGAAGAGGATATTGAAGAGCAGATCTACAATGCGAAACCCGGCGACGTAGTCGGACCTTTCCGCGGGTATGACAGCTCGAATTATTTATTTAAAGTGATCGCTTTCGAAGAATATATTCTCCGGAGCAAAGCAAATCTTATTTACATCAAAGCAGAAGGTACACGCGACCTGGATACTGCTACGGTAACAAAGCTTGCGCTTAAATATAGCGAAGCGTTGAAAAAAGGTAAAGATATCAAAGCGATGGCTGCAAAGGATAAAGTGAGATTGGCTTACAAAGACCTGAAGTGGTATTATGAAAATGACATGGATAAGGAATACTGGAGCCAGGTGTATAATTCAGAGAAAGGCAATGCCAAAGTGGTGAAAACTTCAGACCATGGTTCGGCAATTATTTACGTTACTGTAAGCAAAGAAAAAACTCCTTACCGCGTACGGCTGATTGAATTGGTGAAGAAGGGTTAGCACAACTTATAATTCATAAAAGGCTCATTTCTCATAGGATAATATGCCTTTTAATACAATTGTATTATATCATATGGTATTGTCTGATTTTTTTATAATTTAGATATAACCAAAATCCTTATCCTATGAAAAAACTTCTACTTAGTTATTTATTATTCACGATGACTTTTTGTTTAAATGCACAGATTCCTAATCCGGGTTTTGAAACGTGGGCTGTTGGAATGGGTGGGGATAATCCTGCAGATTGGGTGTCAAGTAATGCAGCATATGCAATTTTCGATGCATTTACGGGAACCAGCCATCCTCCTTCCGTGATTAAAGAAACACCTGCTTATGCGGGAAGTTATGCAGTAAAAGTCAAAAATACTGTAGGAACATTTATGGGTGTTACCGCTGATACTTTACCCGGCTTTGTGCTTGCCATGAGTGGGACCGACAGCGAAGGTTTTCCTTATACATCCAGGCCTGCTGCGCTTACAGGATACTATAAGTTTGTACAGGGGGGCACAGGAGCTTTTCCAAATATAGATACGGCAGTCATTCTTATAGGTCTTTCTAAGTGGAATACTACCAATGATTCCAGAGACTCTATTGCAGGCGCATACTTTACTATTTATCAAAATGCATCTTCTTATACTGCATTGAATATTCCTCTTTTTTATCTTAATGGTCTCACCCCCGATAGTGCGCGTATATTTATTTTTTCAAGCTTTACTTCAGGCAAGAGTTTTCCAAATACTGCTTTGGCCATAGATGCACTCGCCTTTACTGGTACAACAGGTATCAATCATCCGATATCTTTTTCAGGCATTCAGACTTATCCTAATCCGGCAAAAGACTACATAGATATTAATAATATACCTTTAGAAATTTCAATCATCGAGATCAGGGATTTTACAGGAAGAAAAATTAAAACAACAGCTGTAAACAGTGCCCTGATGAAAATATCTACTCTGGAATTTACTTCAGGAATTTATCATTATTCACTTTTGGATAGAGAAGGAAATATTCTGTTTACCGAGAAGTTTGTGGTGAATCAATAAGGAGATTATTTTAAAACAGAAAAGCTCATAATTTACGCTTGAGCTTTTCTGTTTAATACAAAGATGTTTTTAACTTCAACCTTCAACTGGAACCTTCCAACTACTTCAACAAATTCTCATTGCTTAGTTGCTGCCACAATAATTCATCATCTGCTTCTCTTTTCTTCAATACGCTTATGTAGTTGTTGGCATTTTTATTTCCATACTTTGCTGCTTCCTCTGCCCATTTCATAGCGTCTTTGAGTTTGCCTTTCTTTTCATAGGCTACGGCAAGATTGTAGGCAGCTTTTCCCTTTTGCTCATTGTCGGCATTAGGGTCGTTGATCACACTGTTCCACTTTTCCATGGCGCCGTCCCATTGATCGGAGGTAGCCATTTTGGTTCCGTCTTTAATTTCCTGAGTACATTTGGTTTTCAGCAAAGTCCTGTTGCAGTTGCTGATGGTTGGTAAGAAGCGTGAGCCATAATTATATCCCGCCTGCTTGCTCAGCGTGCGGATCGCTTCCTGTTTTTGCGGATTATAAACGTTCAGTGGTTTTTGCTGAGTAACCATCCATTCTTTTTTGTCCGTAATTCTGAATTCATCCACAAGTCTTTTCCCTGCAGGATCATATATCCTGAAGCCTGCATATATTCTGAGTCTCTGGTAAGGATACTCAATGGTTTTTTTTACAGTACCTGTTGAAGTCTTAACATTGATGACATCAAACTTGGTAAAGTTGGAAAAATCAGAATCAAAAACTTCTAAGGCTACGACCAGGTTAGCTCCATATTTTTGTGCAATGGCATCTATGTCTGACCAGGGAAATGGCTCAGGAAAATTGGCGCCTGATCTCGGGCCTACATAAATTTCTTCTTCCTTGATCAAATAAAAATTTGTCCGCTCGGATAGTCTGTTCTGCAGTCCGTTCATGATAAGATCTACTGCTTCCTTATCCTGCCCGAGCCTTTCATTGGAAAGCATTGCTTCCACTGTATTCCATCCGTTTTTTTCTGGCTTGGTACGGTTCACAAATACGATGGTTTTAGTGCTGTCGGGTACGGTAATCGCAGCGGGAGACAGCGCAGTGAATTTAACACTTGGGTTGCAGGAAGACATGATAAAAGCTGCCAGGGAAAGCAATATCGTATGTGCCTGTGGGAAATTATTTTTCATGGAAATTTGATTGAATGCCTACAAAAATTACGATGATTTTCCCACAGATCAAACTAATAACATAATAAAAATGGCCAGGGCGTTATAAAACAAAGAAAATTAATCAGGTCACCTTAAATTTTTTACTTATGAAACCATCGATGAGTCTATTATCGTGTTATTTATCATTTTGTATATGCCTGCTTTCCTGTGTTAAACCCGAGCAGCATACGAAGGTTAAAATACAAAATCTTCCTTCATTGAATGCAGACAGTACTGCAAAAAACATACCGCCTTATTCCTGGTCTCACCAGGACAAGCGGGAAAGACCGGAAAAAACTAGAGCCGACTTTGACCATGGTGAATTATTCTTTCCAGGTAAATAAATTAGGCTGGGTGAATATTGATAAGTTTTACAATGCTCCCTATGCCATAGCTTCCAATGTTCTGATAAAATTAAAAGGTCAGGAAGTACTTGATTATGCCCAGGTAGGATTTAAAAATGTAAATAGTTATATGAGTCTTCAATCTGGCAGGTAAAGCACAATACGCTTTGAAAGGAACTCAGCTTCCTAAAGGCAGCCCGGTGAAAATTATTGCAGTACTTATTTTAAAGATGATAAAGCCTGGTATTGTGAACAGGAGACAGTAACATCTGCGAAAGTTAATTTTAGCCTCGAATTAAAATCTTTGACACAGGAACAGCTTAAGACAGAACTTTCTGTTTTATAAATCTGATGTTGCAGGAAGGGTCAGTGTTTCACTTTGAATTTGACAGTACTCATCTCCACAAATTCAATGATCTTTCCTGCAATGTCTTTGGTGGAATAAGTTTCAATACCTTTCAGCCCCGGCGAAGAATTTACTTCAAGTGTCAAAGGTCCTCTTGATGATCTGATCATATCTACTCCTGCCACACCAAGCCCCATGATGCGCGCTGCTTTAATGGCTGTTTCTTTTTCAAGCGGTGTGAGCTCAACAGCTTCGCCTTTTCCGCCTCTGTGAAGATTGGATCTGAACTCTCCATCTTTCCCTTGTCTTTTCATGGCGCCCACCACTTCGCAGTTCACCACAAAGGCTCGTATATCCGCATTGCCTGCTTCATTGATAAATTCCTGTACCAATATATCAGCATTCATTCCGTAGAATGCTTCGATCACCGATTTGGCAGCTTTTTTGGTTTCTGCCAGCACTACGCCTATGCCTTGTGTCCCTTCAATGAGTTTTATAATTACCGGCGTACCGCCTACATGTTGTATAAGCTCTTCTACGTTGTCGGGTCTGCTGGCGAAAACAGTTTTAGGAACTCCAAGTCCGGACTTAGCGAGATACTGCAAACTTCTTAATTTATCTCTCGAACGGATAATGGCAAGAGATCTGTTGGCTGCGAAAACTTTCATCATTTCAAACTGCCGGAGTACAGCAGTGCCATAAAAAGTTACTGATGCGCCTATTCTCGGTATCACCGCATCTATATGCTGCAGCATTTCGCCATTAAAATTTATTGTGGGGTTTCCGGCTTCAATTCCGACCACACATTTCAATGGATCTATTACCAATGGTTCGTGGCCTCTTTCAATGCATGCTTCAACAAGCCGCTGTGTAGAATAAAGATTTTTATTACGGGAAAGTATCGCTATTCGCATGCCTCCTAAGAATTTTTCCATATAACCTCCGGCGAAATGAAGTGTTTTTACATATTAGGTATATTATTTCCCTGGTTCCCGTATTTACCCTGTCTTCTAATTAAACAGAATAAATTCCCTATAAATTCATGAAAATGTAAGGCTGTGGCATTAAGACATGTTATACAAATAAAGGATATGAAAATCTTAAAACCCGGAAACCATCTGAAAAGAGGAGGCTCAAATCAAAAGCCAGAGTGGCTCCTCATGTAAAAGGTGCGCGGCAGATGCCGCTTCAGGGTAGGAATCTGGCATTTGATTTGCACTTTATGATTACCACTAATTATATTCTACTCAATTCAATAATGCAACGGCATCGGAAAGAGATTTCCGGTGCTTTTTTTGCCCCGGAGTTTAACGCAAGTCTCCATAATCCGGACCACCTCTGTCGATTCCATTAATGTAATTTAAGCTTAAAATAATTTTCTTAAAATTCCATTATCCCCCCAAAATTTAGGTTTTTATGGAAAATAGGTTTAATTTTTAAGGTATTAAAGCGAAAATATCCCTCATAAAATCTCTCAAAATTTTAAAGAAAAATTTCAGTTTCCCGTATTAAGAAGTATCTTTTTATTAAAGAGCCTAATATTTTCCGTTGAACCAAAAAACAAACCCAATGCGACCATTCAAAAACCACTTTAACAGGCTTTTTCTGATACTATTGGTATCAGGGCTAATATTCAGTTACTGCAAAAAAAAGGATAAAGTCGAGCCACCGGCTGACCAGGAAGACACTACTATGGTATACTTTCAGGCAGATAACTCTAATATTCAATATTCCGGCAGAATTGATTTCTCCAATCCTAAAAAGCCCGCTTTCTCTTTTCCCGGGGTATCTATTAAGGCTAAGTTCCAGGGTACTGCCATTGATGTATTGATTAAAGATTATGGTATGGGTACCGTTACCAGCACCAATTACTATAATATATTGATTGACGGTAGCCTCTATACAGTATTAAAAGTGAGAAGCGCCGATACTTTGTATCCTGTGGTGAGAAACCTGGCAGACGGAGAACATACTATTGAAGTATTCAAAAGAACAGAAAGCTCTGTTGGCAAATCTTCCTTTCTGGGTTTTCAGCTGAGAGTCAATAAAACTCTACTCGCTCTGCCTGCGAAGCCGGCGAGGAAAATTGAATTCATCGGAGATTCATTTACCTGCGGATATGGAAATGAAGTAAGCACCAACAGCCCTAATACAGGTTTCCATTCCGATAAAGAAAATAATTATACAGCCTGGGGCGCGCTTACCTGCAGGGCCTTGAATGCAGAATATCATTGCACGGCTTATTCTGGAAGAGGGATGTATAGAAACAACTCGGGAAGCACTTCAGGCACTTTGCCTCTCATTTACCTGAATACTATCGCCGATGCGGCTTCACCGGCATGGAGTCCTTCCACATATATTCCTGATGTCGCGGTGATTCATTTAGGTACCAATGATTTTTTCCCTGAACAATGGACGCCACCAAGTATGGTAGACTCCACCCAGTTTGTCAATACTTATAAAAATTTTGTAGGCGCGCTGAGAGGATATTATCCCAATGCACATATCATTTGTGTGGTTCCCAATTCAGTGAGTGACTGGTATCCTGCAAATTTCAGAACGCTTTCGAGAATGAAAAACTATGTAGATGCAGTGGTAGACCATCACGTTGGCCTCGGAGATACCAAAGTTTATTACTTTGAGATACCTACTCAAAGTGCTCCTTACGGAGAAGACTGGCATCCTACCAATGCAACACATGTACAAATGTCTAATCTGATTGTTCCATTTATACAAACTAAAACCGGTTGGTAAAATTTAAATTATAATTATTAAAAATGTATTTGTTTCAGTATTCCTTTTATTTATTTCTGTTTCTGTTTTTTCTATTGATACTTATTGTCGGTAAAAAAATGCTGCTCTACATTATCAGTGGTATCCTGGCGAGTCTCAACGAAGACAAGCTGGGCTATCAATACCTCTGGCCTGGTCAGCCGGACCTAAATATGATGAGAATTGCTTACGTATAAAGTTATATATTGATTGTTGCTAGTGCAGGTTACAGGTTGAAAGTAAAAACAGATATAGATATAGCCGGAGTGATTCCGGCTTTTTTTATGGTCATACTGAAAGTATTTCAGATGTAATTTTCGCTATGGATGGTATCTTCACCAAACACTAAAGAGGGCTTAGGAATTTTTTATTAGTAATTTTAAGAAAAGAATCAAAAAAAATGCTGCCGTCTCAGAGAGAGGTAGCATTTTCATGTGTTTTACTTGGTAATAAAAATTATTTCTTGAATAGATAACGTGTAATGAATATACCGGTTGATTTATCAGCGGCATATACTCCGGGAGTAACAGTTACCAACTGCCAGCCGTCAGAATTAAGCTGGGTAATTTTGTCGGTGATCATTTTATCATTCAAGCGCACATTTTCAAAATTAATACCTGTAATACTGAAAAAGTTTTCCATTTTTAGTTCTTCCATTTGTCCGCCTGCACTTACAGTGATCATTCTGGATCTTCCTATTCCTGCCGGTACTACTGATTCAATGGTAGTGATCTGAAGAAACTGTGTTCCTTTTTCGTTGTTGGTAAAACTTACAAGTCCGATCGTTGCCGTAATAAGCAACAAAACAATGATGATAATTCGATCTGTTTTCATGGTGAATTTTAGTTAGGTGATTAATTCTACTTTAACACATTTAATGTTTTGATAATCAATAATAGTATAATATTTTTGTGTTATCAAAACAAGACA
>JAIERY010000076.1 GCA_019746425.1 Cytophagaceae bacterium | reverse complement strand
TCTTGTTTTGATAACACAAAAATATTATACTATTATTGATTATCAAAACATTAAATGTGTTAAAGTAGAACTAGTATCTACAGGGAAATTAATGCTCTGTGTATATCTTACCTGCATTATATTCATCTTTCTCCTCCTGGGACTGATTGCTATGTTAAGTGGGTTCAGCCTATGGAAATTTTTAACATACATACGCAATGAAATCCTGATTGTGCTTGGTACTTCATCATCTGAATCGGTATTACCTCATATGATGGAGAAAATGGAAAAGTTAGGTTGTTCCAAATCAGTTACCAAATTTGTGATACCCACAGGATATAGCTTTAACCTAGACGGTACTTCTATTTACCTTACTATGGCTGCTATGTTTCTTGCACAGGCAACCAACACTTCTCTATCTATAGGTGATCAGATTTTACTGGTCGGAGTTTTAATGCTTACTTCTAAAGGAGCTGCTGCCGTTACCGGTGGCGGACTGGTGACTTTATCAGCCACTCTTGCTTCCATGGATATGATTCCTTTATCTGCCTTAACCTTACTGGTAGGCGTAGACAGATTTATGTCTGAAGCCAGGGCTATTACCAATCTCATCGGCAACGGAGTGGCTACAGTGGTTATTTCCAACTGGGAAAATGAAACCGATAAAGAAATGTTGCGTTCAGAGTTGAGTAAAAATCAATGAAATCTACCTGATTAAGGCCTTTTTCCTGTTAATTAATTTCTGGCACGGGAATTGGCAAAGTGTAATATAATCACTCAAAATTATGTTATATGAAAAATACATTGATAGAAAAAGTTATGAAGTACATTCATAAAAGAAGACTGGTTAGCTTTTTAGAAAAGTATACCCGCACCAAAGAAAAAGCAAAAGATCTGATGAGTACAGGGGATGTTAATGCTTATTTAAAAGAATTAATTGAAACTGAAAGATCAAAAAAGAAAGCGCTCGCTTTCATTAAAAACTGCTAATACATTTTATTCATAATTTAAATTTCGGGAAGGGGCTTAAGATTTAAGCCTCTTTTTCTTTTATAGCCGAAAATAACAAAGCCCGAAAAATCGGGCTTTGTTAAGAAATTATGAAAAAAAATTAACCAGGTGTTCTTAATTAAAATGCAAGGAATGATTCTACTTCAGACTTAATTGCTTCTTTCTCTAACCCTGTAGTCAATCCCAAACCAATTTTTCTCACGAGTACTCCTACGATCGCTTTTCTGAATCCAAGTTTCTCGGCAGCTTCAATGCAGAGGTCCATTTCTTTATCATCTACCCCGCCATCTGCCATCATCACCTGAACCAGTTCAAATATCTGATCAAATCTCTCAGAGTCATTTGAAGGAATCTCTACAGCAAATTCTTTTGCATCCTCAATAAGAGCATTTACTTCAGATTCTTTCAAACCATTTTTAGCTCCTAATTTGTGAAGCAATGCTAATTCTTCGCTGGAAATCATACCATCAGCTTTTGCTAAAGCTATAAGATTCTTTAAATGACTTTTTTGAGTCTTGTTCTTTTTGGTTTCAAAAAGTGTTAACATAAACATATAACTTAATTTATTTTGGTTTATCTATTAATTACGGATCAAATATCGAAATCATTATATTATCACACAAGTAATTTTGAATAAATAAATTATAAATATTAATAATTTTTTAATTTTAATAGGTTCATTCTTTTGAAATTAATATTCTATTTATCAGATATTTATGATAAAATAATATCACTTTATGAAAAATATATATTAAATAAATACAATTTAATATTTTTTACACTTTATTAATAAAATACAATATAATATGTGTTTTATGATTAAGTACTGAAAAGGAAATAATTGTACTTAATCCAGATAAATTTATCCAGATGGGTACAATCAGCAATAAGGTTAATTAAGATCGGCTATTTTTCGACCAGGTAACTTTATAAAGGTCGGTTCTACGGCTTTGAAGGTTTCTCACCGTACCTTGTGTTCGAAGTTTTTTAAGAAGGTCTAGATCAAGATCCACCACAAGCGTGGTTTCGGTATTAGGAGTTGCCTCGGCTACTACAGCTTCAGGTGGAAAAGAAAAATCAGAAGGAGAAAAGACTGCAGATTGAGCGTATTGAATATCCATATTCTCTACACCGGGAAGGTTTCCTATACTGCCGCTTATAGCAACGTAGCATTCATTCTCAATTGCCCTGGCCTGAGAACATCTCATTACTCGCAGGTAAGAATGTTTGGTATCAGTCCAGAAAGGAATAAATAGTATATTCACACCCTGCTCTGCAAGTATTCTGCTCAATTCAGGAAACTCCACATCATAACATATAAGTATACCAATTTTTCCTGCGTCGGTATCAAATACTTTTAATTTATTCCCTCCGCGAAGCCCCCAGTAGGTCATCTCGTCAGGTGTCACATGTAGCTTGTACTGGGCATCCCAGGTGCCATCTCTCCTGCACAGGTAAGAAACGTTGTAGAGTTTTTTCTCATCATATAAAGGCATACTGCCCGCAACTATATTAATATTATATGCAAGAGCGAGCCTTATCATATTCTCTTTAATTTCTTCGGTATAATCAGCGAGCGCTCTCACCGCATCGGCAGCGGAAGCCTTTTTAAACTCCGCCATTAAGGGAGCATTGAAAAATTCAGGAAATAGAATAAAATCAGCTTTATAGCCGGATACCGTATCCACGAAGAACTCTATATGACTTATCAGGTCGCTTACAGAGGACAGCGGCCGCATCTGCCACTGCACTACCCCTAACCTTACAATTGATTTTTTTCCTCCGAATAATTTACCTGCCTCATCATAATATACATTGATCCACTCCAGCAGGGTGGCATATGCCTTGGACTCTTTATCATCGGGCATATAGCCTGTTAAAATTTTCCGGATGTGGAATTCGTTGGCCAATTGAAAAGTAAGAATGGGATCAAAAATTTCTTTA
This sequence comes from Cytophagaceae bacterium, assembly GCA_019746425.1. Taxonomy (GTDB): domain Bacteria; phylum Bacteroidota; class Bacteroidia; order Cytophagales; family Cytophagaceae; genus JAIERY01. The sequence goes on along the minus strand of JAIERY010000076.1, from coordinate 7,651 downwards.
TTCTTTACCTTATCAATGTATTCTCTCGGACTAAACTGATCTGCAAATTTTTTATAACCGGGAATACGTCCGCCTACGATGATAGCACGAAGATTCAATTTCTCACATAATTCCTTACGGGCATCATATAACCTTCGCCCCAGACGCAGTCCCCTGTATTTGGGATGAACAAAAACATCGATGCCATAAAGCGTATCCCCTTCCTGATCATGAGTTTTAAGAGTACCTCCTCCGGTAATCTGCCGGTAAGTATGGTTGTCGCCATAGTCTGAGTAATCTACTATCACGCTGAAAGCAGCAGCCACCAAAAGGCCATTATCCTCAATGCATATCTGCCCTTCGGGAAAATGCTTGAGCATCGACTTCAGCTCTTTTTTGGTATATGCTCCGCCGGCATTGGAATACACAAGTTCCATTATTTCCTTGATCTGGTCATAATCGGACATATGTACATTTCGTAGATTAAGTTTGTGTTCTATTTCTTTTTCTTTTGTCTTTTTAGGGGTTGCCATGACAGTAAATTATTTTATTAAAATTATGCAGCCAGCATTAATGCATAAACAGTAAATGTCGATCCTATCAATCCTACAACGATCATTACATAAAAGAAATTTCTTTTCGCAGTTTCCGAAGGACTGATTAACGATATGGCTCCTATTACCAGACATAATTGCAAAAACAAAGTGGCATCATCAAAATAGTTGCCGGCTTCATCCAATTTGTCATATGTTGCTCTCCATTCTTCCGCGCCTATAATTTTACCCATCTCATTGTTTTCATTTTCCTGAGCCCAGTTATCTTTTCCCACAACTGCAGATCCTTTTCTGATTTCGTCTTTCTCCTTATCGTACTTCTTTATTTTTTTATCAAGAGTTTTAACCAGACTATCAACTCCCTGAGCTTTTTCTGCCGGAATTACTCCTGTGCTAACGAGGCTTTCCAGCATTTCTTTTCTTCCTTGTGTGATATTTCGTTTAATATCCTTGGCATGATACCAGACAAATGCTGAGTTCTTTTCATGAACAGCTACCATTTGATCATCCCCATATCCTCCGGATTTTAAATCTGTAATAGCTAAAACCGCTGCAAAAACAGCCAATAAAAGACCACACCAGGTCTCTAGCTTTTTAGATGATTTGTCTTCGTTTTCTTCTGACATAAGTATAAAAAGGTTAGTTAATGGTTTGTTCCACCTAAATATACAAAAAAGGATCGCAGATTAAACAGATTAAATAATTTCGCTGATTTTTTATCCTTTCATTGATCAGGATGGGATAGGGTATAAAAAATTAGCCGCAGTGAGACACTGCGGCTAAGGAGAACAACGGATATTATATTAAACCACTTTAGAAAAAACCTTCATAATAGTGCCTTTCATTTTTAATAAGATTACGGTTGACATGTAAAAACAATTGTATCCCAAAAGGTATCCCTAAAAGAGAAAGTACTACAAATAGAAAAAACAGCAGGTCTATAAATGCATTGGGGTTATAAAGCCTGCGGGATATTCCCCGCAGGCTTTCAGAAAAGGGTTATTCTGAAATATAATTACAAAACTTCCAGTTTTATTTTCTTATTATCTACGGATGAAGCCCCTACCATAATCTCGAAATAACCTGGCTCTACTGTATAATTCATATTGATATCATAGAATGAAAGCTTTGATGCATCAATCATAAAATCCACTGTTTTAGTCTCACCGGCCTCAAGAGTAATTCGCTTAAATCCCTTTAATTCTTTTACAGGTCTTGTCACCGAGCTTACTTTATCATTGATGTATAACTGCACTATTTCATCGCCTTTTATTTTACCGGTATTGGTTACATCAATTGAAACCGTTACACTCTCCCCGCTTTTCATTTGAGGAGCAGAAATTTTTAGATTATCATATTTAAAAGTCGTGTAACTCAAACCATATCCAAAAGAATATAATGGATCCGGTGTATCAAAAATATATCCTCTTTTGGCAGAAGGTTTATAATTGTAAAATACAGGAAGCTGTCCCTCCGATCTTGGAATGGTGATCGGCAATTTTCCCGCAGGATTATAATCTCCGAAGAGTACATCTGCCACTGCGTGTCCTGTCTCCTGCCCGAGATACCAGCACTCAAAAATAGCAGGTACATTTTCATTGATATAATTAAATGTCAGAGGGCTTCCGTTAAATAAAAACACAATAGTTGGTTTCCCTGTAGCAAGGATCGCTCTTACAAGATCATTCTGTGCTCCTACCAATCCCAAACTGGATCGGTCTCCCAAATGATTCTTTGCCCAGGCTTCTCTTGAGGTTTCTTCATTTCCTCCTACAAACAAAACCACTATTTCAGATTTTTTAGCGACTTCTACCGCTTCTTTGATTTTAATTTCATCTTCCTTAGGATCACTTAATTCTACTTTATCGGTATACCAGCTTCCGCCTGGTTTAGTGATCTGACAACCTTCGCTATACAATACCTCTACAGAAGTTCCAAGTTTCGCCTTAATTCCCTGAAGGGGAGTAACTTTTACTTTAGGCTCATCACTATATCCTCCCAAAATACATTTGTCAGCATTCGGCCCAATCACCGCAATTTTTTTATAGGCGCTTTTACTTAACGGAAGAAGGTTATTCTGATTTTTTAAAAGTATAATTGACTGTCTTGCGGCTTTCAGCGCCAGGTCTCTGTTCTTCTGACTGCCTACTATTTTTTCTGCATTATTAGGATCCACATATGGATCGTCAAAAAGTCCCAGTAAAAATTTTACTCTTAATATTCTGGATACAGCGGTATCGAGCGTGCCGACAGAAATCTTTCCTTCTTTTACAAGATTTAATAAATTATTGTAACATTCAATATCCGGTGTCTCTATTTCGACTCCTGTTTCAAAAGCAATTTTTGCTGCTTCTTCTTTACTTTTTGCTACGTTATGCAATGTGTTCAATTCTTTCACTCCATAGTAATCAGAAACAACTACGCCATTAAATCCCCATTCTTCTCTCAATATTTTCTGAAGCAGCCATTTATTGGCATGAGAAGGAATTCCGTCAATTTCGTTATAAGATGCCATCACGCTCAAAGCCTTGCCTTCCTGTATTGCTTTTTTAAACGGAGGCAGAAAAATATCTCTGATGGTTCGCTCAGAATAATTGGCGGGAGCACAGTTAATACCCGATTCAGGCTGACTGTGTACGGCAAAATGTTTTAAGGTGGAGGCCACATGTTTTTTATCAATGAAAGGCCCTGTCCCCTGAAAAGCTTTTACACAGGCCAGTCCCATTTCAGAACATAAGTAAGGATCTTCCCCATAAGTCTCTTCTACCCTTCCCCAGCGGGGATCTCTTGCCACATCCAGCACAGGAGTCAAAGCCTGATGCCCTCCTCTTACTCTTGTTTCTTCTGCCACTGCTGTAAATATTTCTGAGATCAGCTCAGTATTCCAGGTACTTGCAAGCGCAATAGGCTGAGGAAAACTTGTACCTTGAGGAGCAGCATGCCCATGCAGACATTCTTCATGAAAAATAACAGGAATACCCAGGCGTGTATTTTCCATTATAAACTTTTGAATGGTATTGGTTAGCTCGGCCATTTCCTTCGGACCGCGTTTTTCGCTGGGCCTTGCAATCTGCCCTATGCCATACTGCAATACTTTTTGGGCTTTCTCAGGAGAAAAGTTTCCTTTATCATCCATGATCATGCTTTTCTGCTGCCATATACATTGTGTCTGGGCAACTTTTTCTTCCAAAGTCATACGCCCGAGCAGATCTTTCACCCTTTCGTTAACAGAAAGTTTAGGGTTTTTATAAGGAAGTGTTTTATCACTTTTCCTGAGCGTTATGCTACATATTAATAATACAGATGCAATAAGCCCCGAGAGAAGAACAATGCGTTTCATAGCTTTATTTTTAAAATTTCGATACTTAGTGTACTTTTTACAACAACTATTACAAATCTAGAAAAATAATTGAAAACAAAAAATTATGTCAGTATGAATTTAAGGCTGGGTTTGTCCGCACCACCAGATATTTTCTATATCGGAGTAATGGACAGCAATAATAACCGGCTTATTATCTTTGTAGTGAATTCTTATACATCCGTAATCAGCTTTATAAAAATCTATATCGGGATTGTTGGTAATATTATTTAAAGAATCTTTTAGCGGAGTTCCATAGGCCAGTCTGATCTCCTCTCTTGTCTTTAAAAATAAGCTATCGGAGATTTTCCCTTTAAAGCCTGTTCTTACTTCTATATAATCGTCAAAGTAAGTATAAAATGAAAAATAATGATTGTCATATAAAAGCGCTCCTCCGCATTCCGCATCGGCGCCATCAGGTATAAATTTGGTAAAGCAGGGAAACCATTCTTTAATTTCCCCTTGAGGCAGATTAGGTTTTACACCGCTCATAGTACCTTCTTTCAGGTCAAAATCCAGGTAGGTACATTCCTCTATCATGGCAGGTGCTTTCGTTTTACAGGAAGATATGATCCCTATAAAAATAATAATCAGATATACAGCGCTTTTATTCATGGTGAAACTTTCCTGAGATTTTGTACAACTATGATTAAATAACAAACGAAAGAAAAAGAAAAAAATATAACGGGCGGCCAATGAAAATATAAAACAGATAATAAAACCAGGAGCGCAGATAAAATACAGTTTAAAAACAAGATGTAATTATTGCTTAAAATAAATTCATCTCCTGTTTTCAGCAATATAAGATTCATTCCCCCATAGAAAACCATAAACACTCCCATCGTCTGACTGAATCCTTTCAAAAAGTCCAACATGGTTCTGGAAGTTCCGAACACATTCAACCTGAGCTCATCCAGCAAAGGATAATATTGAAGTGGATCCGGATCTAAAAAAAGAGCAGGCAATGCATCGATCAGTAGATGGCAAAATCCCTGGATCAAAAAAATAAGTGATGCAAACAAATATAGTTTGTACTTCATTCACCTGATATTAACTTTCAGCTCTGTTTGAATACCAGTACTTGTCTGAAAGCTCCACAAGATCTTCGAGCGCCAGTTCCTGAAAATCTTCGTCAAATATTTTAACAGACTCAGCATAGATATAAAAATTTCCTCCGCTATAGGTATTCTCGCAATTACTGTAAATTTTGAGAAAATTATTTTCTATATCTATACTGAGAATATCAGGTTTCAGCTTTTTAATTTCATCGATTGATCTTATTTCCATCAGATCATCGTCCCAGGGAATAAAAAAGAATTCTTTAGCAGACTTGAATACTCCATAAAAGTGGGAATACTCAGTCCTGATCTGATCAGCAAGGTATTTACACTCGATCTTAAAATTAAGATCCCCATCTATCAACTTCAACTCTTCAAAAACACCTTCCTGAAAAACGCTTAATACTTCCTGGACTTTTTTCACTAAATTTTATTTAATGATTATTTCGTATACAAAAGTTCTCCCGCTTGTAAGGTTAAAAGTTTGTCCTGCTGATTTAAGTGCTTTTCCTTTTGTTCCATCCACATACAGCGGAATGATCTGAGCCTTTGAAATGTCTTTTGTAAAAGTAACATCTCCATTCACCACCTGCGCAAGAACAGGCAGTTCCCCGATATCTACCAGCCCCAATCTTGAATCGTTGTATTTCTGATTCGTCATCTTAGTCGGGCCAACCACTATCAGGTAATAATTTTTAGATTCCGCGAGAGGCTTTCCATCCTTAGACACTACAATCACAGAGGCCCAGGAATTGTTTACTTTTATTTTTAAAAAAGGCAGTTCAATGGTTTTATCTTTTAAATTTCCCATAGCGCCCTGCACTTTGGCTGTGTTGATCTGCATTACCCCTTCTTTAGAGTCAAGCATTAATTCGCCTGTTTCACTCTTGATTATTTTATTTTCGGCAGAATAAAAGTTTGCGTATTTGGAAGGATCGTCTGCCTTTTCATTCTTAGCAGTCTTGGCAACTTTTGTTACAAAAGGCAGATGAGAATAGGTATCCAGAAAGTCTGAATACAATGGAAGACTGCCAGCCTCTTCTTCAGTCACCTGATCAAGTACAAGTCCGGGAGCAGTTTTTATATCACCTCGTAAAAACATCGGTGCTGCTGCTACCCACTGAGCAAGGTTATCAGGAGATTTCGCAAGTGATAAAGAATTTATCCTGTCAGCTCCCGGTGCAAGAGGATCAAAATCAAATTGAAGCATACCATCATTTCCCTGAAGCGCAGAATAAGCGGCTACAAATGGAGCTCCTTCCAAAAGATATTCATTAGGATAGCAGGCATTGTATTCCGTAACAAGGAAGGCATAATTATTCCATTTATATCTGGCAACATTACCTGAGATCGAGTTGGCAGGATTTTTTATCATGGATAAATTATTGATCGGCGCATACAACACTTTTGCCCAATCACCACCAATTTTCCACAGTTGCGGATGATCCCAGTAATCATTGGTAATAATAAAATCGAGTGATGTATTATTTTTCTGGTAAGACAAAACAGGTATAGGGAAATTGCTTCCTGCTAATGGATATCTCACCCCGATTTTATTTCTTAGTTCTGTATACATATCCTTGTAATATGACAACTCTATCTGATTTAAGAATTGTATACTCTCTTTTACATCTCCTTTGGTATTGGCTCTTTCCATGATCCATGGAAGCGCGCCGTGCCCATAATCCAGATCAAAAACAGATAATTTTTTACCTGGATATTTTGCAGCAAACATTTCATTCAGCTCATTTCTATACGGCTCATTCAGGATATCTCCGCCGAAGTGTACAAACGCAGAAGATTCATTGATAAATTCAGAAGCAATGATTGCGGGCTCCTGGTTATATGCCAGCTTTGTATAAGGATTCACATGCGTTAATAATTGTTTCGCATAATCTTTTTGCCACTTAATTATTTCCGGATCAAAATATCCTACCTGTTTACCTCCAAGATCCGGCGGCTTATTTTCCACGCCTTCTACCACTGAAAAATCACGATGCACCAGCAGATCCATAAAAATGTAAATTCCTTTTTTCTTTAAAGCAGCAATTAGATAATCCAGTTTATCCATACTTGCCGGATCCAGTGTGGTTGCATTGCCTGCTCCACCAAAGATGTTAGGGTTAGCCCAGGGTGCATCCATATGGTGAAGCCTTACAAGATTACATCCCATTTTAGCCAAACGTGTTGCTACAGAATCGGCATTTTCTTTAGAAGGGAAGCATGCTGAGGCGACTATATTTGTCCCCCAGAATTTTACTTTTGTTCCGTCTTCAAACTGGAAGTGCCCGTTGACGGCTTTCATAAAACCATGCTTGCCTGCAGGTGCATCCAGCAAACCTGACCAATCTACATAATGGCTTCCGCTATTATTTTTATTCACTTTTACAGGATACCATTCTCCTTCATCCATTGGCCCTTTAAGTTCTCCTTTGGCAAGTGTGTTGCCTGTTGCGTCAAGTATCACCATTGCGATATCGTCATACCATGCTGTACCTTTTGCATTTCCTAAAGCACATGTAATCTTTACCTGAGTAGCCCCCGCCGGAATATCATAAGTCATTTTATATTCCTTCCACTCTGAGGTACCCATTCTTTGTCCGGTTACAGGAGGATATCCTCCTACCATCTGTCCGCCTTCATCATAAAACTCAATTGAGATACGCGCCATTTCCCATTGATTGGTTCCTCTGACGATATTC
>JAIERY010000101.1 GCA_019746425.1 Cytophagaceae bacterium | reverse complement strand
TCCTAAAAAGGCATGAGACTTCTATCGTGCCGGCAGGCACGTTATTCTCTCCTTATTTAGAATCATTTTAAATGCGGGAGCCCTGTGGATGCCCCGGGAGCCTTTTGTTTCCCTGATTAAAATAGCTATTTTTGCCCTATAACTATAGTGTATTATGATTTCCAATAAGTTGAAGATTGAGATAGAGAAAGTAAAGAATTCCAAGTTCAGCCAGACTGATTTTAAAAACCTTGAATTCGGAGCAACTTATTCAGACCATATGCTTGTGGTGGACTACCAGAACAAACAATGGACTGCTCCTAAAATTGTCCCTTTCCAGAATTTATCCATGAGCCCTGCGACTTCTATTCTTCATTATGGCCAATCCATATTTGAAGGGATGAAGGCATACAGAGGTGAAAAAAATGACATATTGATATTCCGTCCAGAAGCGCACTCCAAAAGAATGAACGCTTCAGCCAAAAGACTTTGCATGCCTGAAATACCGGAGGAAATTTTCCTTGAAGGGCTTGTAGAACTTTTAAAGCTTGATCAGCAATGGATCCCTTCACTTGAGGGATGTTCTTTGTACATCAGGCCGATGATGTATGCTTCCGATGAGTTTATAGGAGTAAGACCCTCCAATAGCTACAAGTTTATCATATTCACCTCTCCCGTTTCCGGATATTATAAAGGAACTGTAAAGGTAAAAGTAGAAACAGAGTTTGTAAGAGCGGCAGAAGGCGGAATAGGCTTTGCAAAATCAGGTGGCAATTATGCTGCTTCTCTTTACCCGGCCAAACTTGCCGCAGAGAAAGGATATCAGCAATTGCTCTGGACAGACAGCAACGAACATAAATATTTTGAAGAATCAGGAACCATGAACGTGATGTTCCAGATCAATGATACAATCATTACTCCTCCTTTAAGCTCTTCCATACTTGCCGGTATTACCCGCGACAGCATTTTGACACTGGCAAAAGATATGGGTATAAAAGTAGAAGAAAGAAGAGTAAGCATTGATGAAGTAATTACTGCACATCAAAATGGCACATTGAAAGATGCTTTCGGAACCGGCACTGCTGCGACCATTACACATATCGCTGCCATCCACTATAATGGAAAAGATTTAGAACTTCCTGATCCGGCGAAGAGAGAACTTTCCAATAAATTAAACAAAGGACTTATTGATATCAAGCATGGGCATGCGGAGGATAAGCATAAGTGGGTGCATAGAATAAAAGTTGGATAGTCCACAGTCGATAGTCCATAGCCTACAGAAGATTTATGATACATTTTCTCTTCGGAGTAGAATATAATTATTAAGCTCTAAAGTGCTGTGGACCGTGGACCGTGGACTATTGACCATCGACTACTTTTATTTTCTTCTGACTGCAGTCTTCTCTACCTCCTCCATCTCCATCATCACCAATTCATTTCCTCTTAAGACAGGAATGACATTGTATACATCATCCTTCAGGCAGAATTCAATATCCTTATCGATGTTTAAATGATTGAGCCTCCTTACGTGAGAAGAATTTTCGAGGAAGGCGCGTTTATTATTTTTAGCGAACTTATATAATGTCTGCGCAGTGATCGCAGAATCATTCTCAAAAAAGAAATTCTCATCCAGGCCATCAATTACAGCGCCTGCATACAAAGTATCTTCGAGGTTGATCTTACCTTTCCATCCGGCACATACCAGCAACACATCTTTTGATTGTGAGTTAAGATAATTGATGACAGCTGTTTTATTAAGAAAAGAACCTATAATGATTTCGTCTGCATCCTTTGATCTGAGTATGGCCTGGGTTCCATTGGTTGTAGTTACGGCGATGGTTTTACCTGCCAGGTTTTTATCCATATAACTGAAAGGAGAATTTCCAAGATCAAATCCTTCTGCTGTTTTTCCGTCTCTTTCGGCAGCGCCTATATACCCTTTCTTACAAAGAGCGCGGCATTCATCCAGGGTAGCAACGGGAATCAAACTTTTAACACCGTTTGCAATGGCAGTAGTCATACAGGTAGTCGCACGCAGAATATCAATTACTACTACGACTTTTCCTTTTGCCACATATAGATCTACAAGATCTGGCGTAAGACACACTTCTACATTTTTCATAAGCTGAAAAAATTATGCTTTATAAAATGGAGGCTTTACAACCTTCGCCTTTAGCGATTTATTTCTTATCCTGATAAAAATTTCTGTTCCAGGCTGGGCATATTCTGTTTTGATATAGCCCATTCCTATTCCTATTCCCAAAGAAGGAGATTGTGTTCCTGAACTTACTTCTCCTATAACCTCTTCTTTGGCATTTACAATTTCATAATGGGACCTGGGAATTCCTCTTTCAACCATCTCAAAACCTACCAGCTTTTTAGAAACTCCTTTTTCTTTCTGAGATAAAAGGTTTTTTGAATTGATAAAGTCTTTGGTGAATTTGGTGATCCATCCCAGTCCGGCTTCAATGGGCGACGTATGATCATCTATATCATTTCCATAAAGACAGAAGCCCATTTCCAATCTCAGCGTATCTCTTGCCCCAAGCCCGATAGGTTTTATATCTTCTTGTTTTCCTGCTTCAAAAATTTTTTTCCAGAGCTGTTCTGCATCCTTGTTGGGAATATATAATTCAAATCCACCTGCACCAGTATACCCGGTTGCGGAAATGATCACATCTTTCACTCCGCCTATCTCACCCTTGGTAAAGCTGTAATATTCTAAAGAAGCAAGATTAGCATCAGTAAGTTTTTGCAGTACTGCAGCCGCCTTCGGACCCTGCACTGCAAAAAGACAAATGCTGTCAGAAATATTCCGCATATCTGCTCCCTCTGTATTATGCTGAGAAATCCATTTCCAGTCCTTATCAATATTGGAAGCATTGACTACCAGCAGATACTCTTCTTCACCGGTTCTGTAGACAAGCAAATCATCTACAATTCCTCCCTGGTCATTTGGCAGGCAGGAATACTGAACCTTACCAATTACAAGTTTGGATGCATCGTTGGAAGTCACCTTCTGAATAAGTGCAAGAGCCTTCGGCCCTTTAATGATAAACTCACCCATGTGAGACACATCAAATACTCCTACTCCTTTTCGTATGGTATTATGTTCTTCCACATCGGAAGAATACCTTACGGGCATATAAAACCCTGCAAAAGGCACCATTTTAGCGCCTAATGAAACATGCAAGTCATTTAAGGGAACCTTCTTTAGGTCTGTAAGCAGTTCTTCCATCTCAAAATATTTATAAAATTAAGAAATTTGGGGTAATTAGGAAAAATATCATCTTAAAAAGATCCAAAAAGTGCCTTAATTTGATTTAAACATATCTAATTGGGCAGAAGAAAGGTTAAAAGACAGCCTGTGATAAGGGGTATGCCCATACTTGAGAATCGCATCTCTATGTTCGGCGGTTGCATATCCTTTATTGGTTTCCCAGCCATAACCGGGAAAATCTTTGGCCAGATTGATCATCATCTCATCCCTGTATGTCTTGGCAAGAATAGAAGCCGCCGCAATAGAAAGATATTTGGCATCTCCTTCGACTATGCATTCATGCGGAATATCTTTATAGGTTTTAAATCTGTTGCCATCTATCAAAAGCAACTGGGGTATACACTTCAATTGATCCAAAGAAAGATGCATTGCCTGAAAGGAAGCATTTAAAATATTGATCTCGTCTATCACTTTATGAGACACCTCAGCTACAGCCCATTCTATAGCCTCTTTTTCAATCTCCCTTCTCAAAGCTTCCCTTTGGACCCTGGTCAACTGTTTTGAATCATTAAGAAATTTATGCTTATATTTTTTGGGAAGGATAACCGCAGCTGCTACCACCGGTCCTGCCAGACAGCCGCGACCTGCCTCATCGAGACCGGCTTCTACAAGATCTTTGGTATGACTGGATTTAAGCATTATCTGATCGCAATTGTATGGCTTATTTCTTTAAAAGGATCTAAGGTTAATATTTTCAGACTGGTTACTAAGCGGCCATGCTATGGCTATTTTAATTTCGGGTTACCGAAAATAACTAAATATTATGGCAGAATGAAATTTTGTGGGCAATTAGCATTTATTGTGGATAAGTCAAAACTCTCTTAAGGTCATTCAGTTTTGCGAATGAATAAGTTTGTAATTGAAACTTATAAATTACAAATTACAAACTGCAAATCCCAAATAAGAGCTGCCTGGATTTGAGATTTGTAATTTGAGATTTTTAACAATCAAAATTCTATGAGTGAAGAAATTAATCCCTGGAAAACCCTTTCCACTAAAAATATTTATGATAATCCCTGGATCAATGTGCGGGAAGATAAAGTGATCAATCCCGGCGGAGGAAATGGAATTTACGGGGTAGTAAGTTTTAAAAATAAAGCCATAGGCATAGTGCCTGTAGACAATGAAGGATATACTTACCTCGTCGGACAATACAGATATACTTTGAATGAATACTCCTGGGAAATTCCGGAAGGTGGCGGACCAATAGGCATTGAGCCTTTAGAATCTGCGAAACGGGAACTGAAAGAAGAGACAGGATATACTGCAAAAAAATGGACCAACCTTGGAAGAGTTCATACTTCTAATTCAGTGACCGATGAAGAAGGATTTATATTTTTAGCACAGGAATTATCAGAAGGAGAAAGCGAGCCGGAAGAAACAGAAGACCTGCGTTTGAAAAAAGTACATTTGAAAGAAGCGGTGGAAATGGTAATGAGAGAAGAGATCACCGATGCAATTGCGATAGTGGGTATATTGAAGGCAGCGAGGTATTTAGGAGTTTATTAAAAAGTTTAAAAGTTAAAACGTTGAAAGGTTAACCCCAATTAAAGACACTATGAATTAGTGTTTATCATTATAAACTCTCTAGAATTAGAAATAGAAATTACAAGAGAAGATTATGCAGGCTTTACTATGTATTTCTATTACCAGAAAAATTTAAAAAAACGTATTGTATTTTGGACTGCCCCTGCCTTCATTATTCCTTTAATTGCAACGTTTAAAAATTTCGATATTTATTCTTACCTGATTTTAACTTTAGTTTGTGGTAGTATATTTGCGATTTTTTTTATTTTCTCTTATATACTGATTTATTTTTGGGCAAAAAAAATACCTTTAAAAAATGGGTTTATTCTAGGAAAGAGAAAAATAAATATTACTGACGAATTTTACATAGAAACATCCGATAAAGGAAAAGGAGAATTTATATGGAATGCATTTCGCTCAGTGGAAGAAAATAAAAAATAATCTTTCTTTTTATTGACAGCATGGCTGCATATTTAATTCCTAAAAGATATTTTAAAAATGAAATAGAAATTAATGAGTTTACAGAAACTTTGCGTAAAAAAATCAACGTTTCTAAACAATAAGAAGGGGTACCTCTATATGCTCTGTTCCGTTTGGAGGAACGTTGTCCGAACCATTAGTGTTAACACAAACTCCTCTGCAATCTTCTGTGGACTATCGACCGTGGACTATCTTACTTTTTCACCTTCAACACCATATTCTCATACAGAGAATTGTCTTTTAAGTCATTCAGCGCTTTAAGTTCATCTACAGTAAGTCCGAATTTTTTGGCAATGCCAAACATGGTATCCCCATCTTTTACAATGTAAGTATCGGCTGTATTCTGAATTCTCGGATCTTTTTTAACTTTCAATTTTTGCCCGACATAAAGCTTGTTAGACTTTAGTCCGTTCAGCTGTTTTAATTCATCTACGGTCATTCCATACATATGAGCGATGGAATACAATGTATTCGCCGGCGCAACAGAATGATATTCTTCTCCAGCCCCTAATCCTTTAGGAGTATAATGCACCCTCTTCTCATCCAATACTTCATCAGCCACTGGATATTTTTTTTCTTCCAGCTTTTCTATTTTCTCCAGCTTCTCTAATTCTTTTTGCTTATGCTTTTCCTCTTTGCTCAAATGCTTAGGATCCGCATCAGGAAAATCTACTGCGGGAGAGTTTTCGGCAAAGCTGACCGTAACCGGAGCAATAATATCATCATCAGTGTTGTTTCTTTTAACACGCAATGGAGTATAGGCATTGATCTTCTCACCTTTCAGGTTGTTCAGCTCTTTTAACTCCTGCAGTGTCATATTGAATTTTTTAGCCACTGAATACAAAGTAGTTTTAGGCTCTACCACATAGGCCATGGCTTTAGCCTGATAATCCGGTCCGCCTACTATATAAAACTCCACCCTTCTGTTCAATTGTCTTCCTGCGGGATTATTATTTTTAGCAATTGGTGTTCCTTCTCCTTTTGCATTTACTACCAGGGCGCTTTTCTTTACGCCATTCTTAATGAGATAATCCAACGAAGCTTTACCTCTGTTTTGAGATAGCCGCACATTGTATTCATCGGTGCCATAAGCATCGGTATTGGCATGCATCTCAATTTGTATATCCGGATTTGTTTTGTAGAAAGCTACAAGTTCATCCAGAATTTTTCTTGCTTCAGGCCTGATGTTGTATTTGTCAAAATCAAAATAGATATGTTCGAAAAGTTTTCTGGATGACACCTGTTTAGAACTTTTCACTTCCACATCTTCAATTATGTATTTCACCTCTATGGTAATCCGCGGATCACAATCTTCCAATATAACTTTATAGGTTGCTACGGGAAGATTTTCAAAGCGGAATAAACCTGTCTCATCTGTGCGGGTTGATTTCAACATTTCATCATTCTCATCTTTCAGCAAAATATTTACGTCAAAGGCGGGCTCATTGGTATCCTTCACTTTCAGGTTCCCTACAATGGAAATGCTTTTAGCCTCTCCGAGAGAGTCCTTATCTACAAAAGCAATCTGGCATTCTTTACTCTTTATATTAAACCAGTAAATATCATCGTTACCTTTTCCCCCTTCACGGTTGGAAGCCATATAACCTTTGGTCTCACCCAGCACCATGTAAAAATCATCTCTGTTGGAGTTGAATGGCAAGCCTGCATTTTTCACATCGGAATACCCTACCCCCTTCGCAATAAAAATATCCAGTCCTCCAAATCCTTCATGCCCGTTGGAAGCAAAGAACAAAGTTTTTTCTTTGGCATAATAGCAGGGAGACATGTCAACAAAAGGGGTATTGATTTTCGGGCCCAGGTTCACCGCCGTGCCCCAGTCATCTTTTCCTGATGAAGTGGTCATCCATATGTCATGCATCCCATAACCTCCCGGCCTTTTGGAAACGAAGTACAATGTATCTCCCTTGGCAGTAATATTAGGTTGGGCATTCCATTGTCCTTTCATGTTGACATTTTCATTCAGCTTCACAGGTTTCTGCCATTTATCTTCCTTATTTTCGCTCATGTAAATAGCGCATTCATGTATGGCTACTCCTTCAATCTTTACCACTTCATCGCAACGGGTGAAATAAAATTTTTTTTTATCTTGTGTAAATGAACCTGGGCTTTCATTAAGCTCTGTATGAAGGCCGCTGAAAATATCTTTATCATGCATCTGCTCCCAACCTCCGTTGACTTTTTCAAAACGATAGTTATCGCTGAACTCTCCTCCAAGCCACCCAAACTCATCATCTCCTTTGGATTCTTTTCTTGATGATGCAATCACAAGAGACGAGTCGTGCAGATAAATTACAGGTGCATATTCAGAAACACCGCTGTTAACCGGATTCGGAACATTTTCAAAAGTATAATCTTTTACAGGCTTTTTCATTTCCGTAAGTGCGAGCTTACAGCCTTTCAATTCTATCTCCGCGGTTTCCTTATATTTACTCACTTCAGTCCCCGAAATGCTTCCATCATCCATAAACTCCTGCAAATTCTTCTGAGCTTCTTCATAATTTCCATTCAGCTTCAGCATCACTCCATACCAGAACTGAGATAGCGGAAATTCTGATGTGCCTCCCATATCCATCATCTTTTTATAACATTGCTCTGCATTTTCATAATGAAAGTACATTCTGTATGATTCTCCCAGATGGTATGTGGCATATTTATGTTGGGGATCTGCTTCAAGCACTTTCTGATATTCCTGTGCTGCCAGAAAATATTCTGTGTTCTGGTAATACTTATCCGCAAGCTTTACCATTTCAGCAATCTTACTTTTTTTGGGAGGCTTCTTTGATTTCTTCTGCGCGCTTAAAGGTGCAGCAAAAACAATAGAGATAGTAACTACAAAAATAAATAGCCTTATAAGACTTTGCATATTATTGACCAGATTCCCTGCAAGTTAGTGAAAATTGTGTTAATGAGCCAACGTGTCAAAGTGTTAATGTACGAATGTGTTAAGATCTCAGCAAATCCATTGAATTGTAAACTCCCCAACATTAACACTTTAACACATACACACCTTAACACATTATATCCTTGGTGTATGGAATCTCATTATAGTTTTCTCTCTTGGCTTTCTTATGCTGAGAGAAATCTCATAAGCTCCTCGTCCACGAGTATTATATCTCAGAGAAGATGAATTAAAGTCATAGCTAAAGCCAATGAGGTAATTATTATTGACGGTACCTATTGAAAAAATAAAGGAATCTTTCAGACGGTACCAGGCCCCAAGAATTACATCTGAAGGAAGAAGAACCTTCCCTCCGTCATTCATGGTATAGGTGCAATACAAACCGGTATTTAAATACATCACATTATTCTGCATCATCATCAATCCGTTAGGAGAAAAACTTAACTTCTCCCCTACGGGTATTTCAAATCCAAGGTGACCTTTATATAAAATAGGCAGCTTTGAGACTGCATTATTTACCAGAGACTCATTTGGCCGGTTGATATGAAAAGCCGAACCTCCTACATAAACACTTACGGTTCGCTCCGCCTGTGAGGCACGGAAATAATACATTAGTCCTGTACTTATATCAGGATATAATTTTTTAGAATTAATAGTAGTCTCAGAAGGATTTACTGTCGCGTCAAATCCTATATAAGGATTAAACTGTTCTCCCCACTGAAGATTGGTAAAATCTATGCTCTTCTGGATAAATCCACCCTGCACTCCGAAGGTTAATGTATGATTGGCAGAAATATGAAGGTTATAGGCGCCATTAATATTCAACCCCAGCGTCTTAAAATTTCCATCTCCTGCCCTGTCATTGTATAAAGATATTCCTGCACCACCGATATGAACATCTTCTTTATTTTTCTGTGAGAAAAAAGGAACAATAAGACTTACCTGGCTGGTGACATACGGCATCACAATACTTCTCCACTGGGTACGATAGTTTGAACCAAACATTAACCCTGGCTCCATTCCCACGATAGCAGGATTCAGATACAGGCCCGAAGCATAGTATTGAGAAAAGTGAGCGTCCTGTCCGTTGGCACTGAGACCGCTCATAGTAATTACAATTGCTAATGCAAATTTTCTTATGTTCATTCCCTGAGTTAGTTAACAATTGACAGTTGACAATTGACAAATTTGTTAACTGTCAATTGTCAACTGTCAACCAATATTTATCTTATCAATGTTACCGTGCCTGTTTTTTCAAACGGTTTACCATCCATCCATTGTCCTTTCAGCGTATAAGTAAACACTCCCATAGACTGTGGTTCTTTTGCCGGATTGTTGCCATCCCATCCAATTGTATTCGCCTCAGTGAAATTATTGGTTTCATATACCACTTCCCCCCATCGGTTGAATACTTTAAAGGAGAATTCATTATTGGAAATATTCACTCCATATACCTTACATGTTCTGTTCTCCAGATTATTGGCCAACGGAGAGAATACGTTTGGTATAAATATAACCTGAGTTTTAATAATATCTACAGGCACTGAATAAGTGTACCTGCAGCCAAAGTTATTAGTCACTACCAGATTCACATTGTAAATGCCCGGCTGAGTATAAATATGTATCGGATGGAATGCAGTGTCTGTAGTTCCATCTCTGAAATCCCAGTTCCAGTCAATAATGTTATATAAGGCCGTATCAGAAGTATTCGTAAAGAATACAGTATCCTGCACAAAATTCTCTGTAGGTGCGTAAGTATATGAACCTACAGGCGCTGGTTTCAAAACCACATCTTCTGTGTCTGTCAGCGTATCACAACTGTTCCATACTGTAAGTGTGAAATCTACCGGTGTTGCATCCAATGGATCCGGCATATAGGATGTCGTATCATTTAAAGTATCACTGAATACTCCTGAGCCTGTTGAAGCCCAATGATATTTCAGGCTATCTCCGGATGCAGCGGCGATCAGTATAATCGGCTCGTTGATACAATTGGAATCAGGAGCGATGATGGTCACTGCCGAAGGCGGATTGATAAAATCTACAAACTTCGTGGATGAATCCGAGCACATAGTAGTCGGATTGGTGATCACTACTTTATAAGTAGCTTCTGTAGTTACTGCCGTGTTTACTGTATTGGTTGCAATAGTAGTATTACCTGCGGTAACATTTATCCATCTGATATTATATCCGGTGTTGGTGTTCGGCACGCTTAACATAACCGGACTGCCAGCACATCCTGTCGAAATATTCTGAGAGATCGTCACATCAGGAAGCGGCCGAATGATTACATCGATAGTATCCAGGTTCACACAACCATTATTATCTATAGCTGCTACGACATAACTTGTATCTGTCAA
>JAIERY010000136.1 GCA_019746425.1 Cytophagaceae bacterium | reverse complement strand
TAAAGTAGAGACCGGTTCTTCCGTCCGGATTAAAAAAATCCTTATTTATTAAAATAGAAATACCTTTACCGCCAGCTTGTGAGCTTTGGATTAGTTCAGGTCCAGAAAAGATTTGATGATCTGCATTTTTCGACTGCTTTGCAGCGCTATCAAACTTTAATGGCAACCCATCCGACTTTTATTCAGCGTGTTCCGCTGGGAATGATTGCATCTTATCTGGGTATTACTCAGGAAACATTAAGCAGGATCCGCTCACAGATTTAATTTTTTGACATTTATCAAATGTTATCCCGGATTGTATTTGCAATTTTAGACAACCAATTATCAGCGATAACATATATGAATATTTTCATCTGGATTCTTCAATTTTTTACAGCGTTTATATTTTTATATTCCGGCATATGTAAATCGTATTTTTCCGAACAAAAGCTTGTTTCAAAGGGCCAAACAGGAGTAGAGGGATTGCCAATATATTTTATCCGCTTTATAGGGCTTGCCGAAATTTTTGGCGCACTCGGCCTGATCTTACCTTGCTTGTTTTCAATCTATCCGGTTCTTACGCCAATAGCTGCTCTTAGTCTTGCTTTAATAATGCCATTCGCCGCAAAAATTCACTATAAGCGTAAGGAGTATAAAAATACTTTGCTTAACTGTATTATTTTTATTTTATGCCTGCTTATTGCCTACGGAAGAATATTCCTTATCGAATGCGGGATAAATTTTAAATTGTAGATGGGTTCATAATGATAATTTTAGCGCCTCCTGACAAGCTTAGGATAAGCAACAATTTTTGATCTGAAAATTAAAGAAGATATTTCTAAATCGTTATTGATTCTTTAAATATGAGTTGAACGTTTCCGGCGCCTTGCCTTCTTCCATGTTCATCATGTCTACTACAAGTCCTGACCAGGTAAAGTCTTTAGCTCCATACCCCTCGCCTGTAAAGGGGTTGTAGTATTCCCGAAATCCACTCTTGCGGATTAATTCTTTAATGCTTTCTACTATTCTTGTAGCTTCTTTCCTGTATCCTTTTTCCATAAGGTATTGATGCAAAAACCAGTTGTATACCACCCAGGTTGGCCCTCTCCAGATATACATGGATTCATTGGGATTAAAGGCAGGATGATTAATCGCTACAGAAGGAATGGGATAAGCAACATCGAATTCGCTTTTATTAAATAAATGTGTTTCAATCACTTTTTTTCCAATCTCTTCAGGCATACCTTCAATAATCACGGGAAAAAAAATAGTTGGCGTAAGCACTTTTAATTTTATATTTTCTTTTCCATAAACATCATAAAATGCTGCATCTTTTTCATCATACATCACTTCCACAATACTTCTTCTTACCTGTTCCGCTTTGTTTGTAAATTCCGCCTTATCAGGATCATTCATCAGCTCACATAAACTTGCAAGCGCCTGTAGGTTCTGAGCATAAATGGTATTGATCCCGGCATCTTTAACTATAAAATAATTCTTCTTATAGATTTTCTTATAATTATATCCATTTGAATAATTTTTAAAATCGATCCAGACTACCTTTAGAAAAGTCTTCCAGTCGGCTTTAGATGATCTCAGTCCGATGACAGCATCGTAAGAAGGCTTCCAGTCCATACCTGCTTCGAAATAGCTGATGATGGAAATCAGTCCTTTCCCCTCAAAGTCTCTATTGGCAGCAATCCAGCGGTAATACTTTTTAAGCTTAGGAAGCATTTTTTTTACAAACTCTTTATCTCCATCTGTTTTGTAGATCCTTAAGACGGCCTGAGCCGGTAAAGGAGGCTGAATGAAAGCGGTCATGTGCGGAGAGAAGAAATTTTTAATGGCAGGTTTTTTTTGAAAAATATCGGTGATCCGGTGAGGTATAAATGACTTCCAGTAAAGCATGTGTCCAACGAAACCATCATCTTCCTGCATGGCGAACAGACTGGCGATACATTTCTTTGCCATATCATTCATTCCTAAAGCAGTCATAATATATACATGAAAGCATGTATCCCAAAAGTATTGGTAAGGATATACCCCCGGAGAAGGCTTCATGTAATGATACTCCGTATCAAAAGTTTTGGAGTATCCGGAAACTAAATTTTTCTCCAGTAATTCCTTTACGTTTTTCCTGATTTCCTCATCCGTCATACCTCTACTTTATATAGTTGCTCCATGAACCGTATTTTTCCTTTACTATCCCCTTGGGAATCGAAAGTCCTGCTACCGCTAAACCGATAATCAGGCCGGTAACATTTAAAATAATTGTTGAGCCTTCTGTAAACCACAAGCCTGCAGCAACTGCCAGCCCTAAAAGAATATTTAAATACCGGCAGGCTCTCAAGGGCTCCGACATAGAAACTACTGAAACAACTACAATTAAGAACCCGCTCAGATGAGCAATATTGGAAGAGGTTTCATTTATTTTTATACCAAGTAAACCGGGAGCGAATACAAGTCCGATGCCTGATAGGATTGAAAGAGTTAATGTCCAGGGAAAGCTCATACCCCAGATTGATGCGCTGACAATTTTCAGAGGCTGTTGAGGAAAATCTATAAGATCAGGTGATCTTTCATCAGCCCCTCCTCCTTCAATGGTTCCTCCCATCCAGAAAGTCTTCCATAATGACTCTCCTTTTCTTTTGGAGTTCACCATAAATTGTCCCATTGCAATTACTTCATCCACCTGTAAAGGGATCATCGGCAGCATTATGGCAGCAGCCAAAAGGCAGAACGTACACCATTCACCTACCATCACCGGCTGTGAGATCACCAGGAAAATATGAACAAAGCCAAGAGGGATAACGAGAATTCCAAAGAATGTGACCATCCAGGGCATTGTTCTCCATCGTGACGGGCCTCCCATCCATCCCATTAAAAATTCGATCGTGTATGCGATGGCCCCGAAACCGGCATCGGAAATAGGCATTGCTTCGGACATTTTTGAATTCAAGACTTTTTCGGTACTTATTCCAAAGAAAGGATCAAATGCCTGATCAATATATCCTAGCTGAAAGGCTGTCAGATATCTTGAAACCATCCAACCTGCAAAAGCAAGGACTATCATGATCCATCTCTGAGCCCAGCTTGATGGGTTGTAACTCCATCCTGGGGGAGTAGTAGGACCATCTTCCATATGCATCATCATGTTCGGCATGCCGGGTATAAGTATGGTCAGCGCTATAACAAGCGCACCTGTAAAAGTATCGTTAAGATATGCAGCTGCGGAAGGAGACCAAAATATTATAGGAGTAAACGTAAGCCATACACCTGTAAAACAGCATATCCAGACACTATTAGGTCGGTTAGGCGACAATGACCTCCATCCGAAGAGAATAAGCAAAGTTCCGCTGATAATGTCACTCCATATCATGGCTGCAATTCTTCCATTCAAAGAGAGCCATACTTCTCTTTCTCCGCTAGGCATGGCGGTGCCTTTCGCATAGGAGAAGGTGAGTGGAGATAGCACTATCCACACTCCAAGAATTATTAATGTCCAATAGACCCAAAGATTTTTTCTATGATGCATTTGCATCATATTCATTTTATCATGCATCCCGGATGAGTGGCTTTCGTGTTCGTTTCCTTTGTCTGAATGAATCTTTGAAGTGCTTTTATTCCTGAGATGATGATTGCTTTCTTCGTGTTTCTCATCATCTCTTTTTTCTTTATAATCCATAAGTGAGTAGTTAAGCATAGACTAAGCCACAAGGTTTAACATTCTAAGAGGATATTTGTTCAGTATGCCTTTTAAGGAAAGATTAAGGAGGCCGACAGGCTGGATGAAAATAGAAAAAATAAAGAGTTACATTATCTTACTGTTATAAAACCAATTATAAAGATTAAACCAAAGGTTTTTACCTGGGGCATTTAAAAAAATACAGGATGGAAAATAATTCTCTTTTTTGAATTAAACTCTAAAGCGGGAGCCGGGAATTTAATAAACCCGATGGTGCTGAATACAGTCTTTAAAAACTTAGACCTGGTTTTTATTTTTGTTAAATCCGCATCGAAAGAAAAATAAAATTGTCTGTATCTTTTAAAATAGGGCAAAGATACGCCGTTGATTTGAGAAGGATTGTTGCGGCCTCCTGTCATTCCTTCAGCACCATAGCCTAATGCTACATTTAACCATTTAGGAAACTTTGATTCCTTATTCAGGAAGGAAAAAATGTTTACAGACATCCAATATGTCTGGCCATTATAATCTTTAAGTAAATTTTCTGAAAATGAGCTCCCGAGTTGGTCGGGACGGTATTTGGCATAAGGAGACGGATGAAAGGAAAACTTAAGCTTTACTCTTTGTTCATCCCATAGCAGTTCCTGAGTTATCACCAGAGCCGATCCTGCAATATTTGCGGTCATATCACCCGGAGAAAATCCCCAGTTGGATGAGAAGCCATCGAATATTTCAATGTTCGTAAGAAAGACCAAACCGGAAAGCCCACCTATCCATATTGCTTTTTTCCTTTTCATACCAGACCATTTCATGGCTTCTATTCCCAATTTACCCAAATAGTACCCTGTTGTAAGATGCCCCAGCTTATCCATTTGCATCCATTCATTGTTGTCATTAAAAAAGTGAAAGCGGGATTGTGGATAATCTTTATACCACAGAAAATAAAGCCCGGTCATGGAAGAGGCATATAAAGCTCCCGTCCCGCCTGCAACTAATGCTATTCTTCTCTTATGATTGGAATATGAAACAGAAACAGCCGAGGAATCATGCTGAGCCTGCAAACTGCTGCCAGTAAATAACAACAAAGAATAAACTATGAGGGCATTTTTCATTACTGGAATTTGGAATTATTAGGATATTTTAAATATAGAATAAAAATGGCTTAAGTTTAATGTATAGCATAAGTTTAAACTTGTAGTATAACGAGGCATTAAATGTAAATTATTGGATATCCATCTATCCAGGATATACAGAATCTTTGGTCACAAGCTTTATAATTCCTTCCTGTATAGGACGCCATAAAAAAGAAAAAAAGCTGTCCTCCGGCTTCCTTGTGCCTTTAATTGATATTATCTCAGGTTCTTCATCCTTTTCTTTCGGATTGCTATTTTTGATGATAAAATTTCCAAACAGGCTTTTTATTTTATTAGTCTTTCCTTCCTTATCTAAAACTTTTATTTTTAAATCCTGATAGATAAGCTTCATATTACCTTCAGCATGACCGCCTGATACCTTAACATCAAAAGTGCTAGGTTCTATTCTTCCGCTTTCGGTCTTTACTCCCGCAAATGCGAGCACACTATTGAAACCATTTATATCCATTCCATCGAATGTGCCTTTATAACTGCACATGAAATTGTCAGACAAAAGAGGAACTTCTATTCTCAAATTCAGTTTGCCTTTACCCAGAATAAGTGTTTCTGCAGTTAATACTGCCGGCGTCTTCTGTGACATCAATTTGGGGTCGTTGGTCAGATTTACTATCCTCGCTTTTAATTTTTCAAAAGTAAAGAGAATTGGTTTGTTCCCCGTATCGTCGGAATATGAAATAGCAGCAGCATTTAAATTAACTTGTCTTATGTTAAATTTTAATTTTAATTTCTTTACAATTTCATTAGGCATTATTTGGACATATTCCGGCCTGATCGCTTTTCCTTCGTGAAGCAGAAACTTAAAATTTATATCATTTACATGGATAACTTCTCCTATAAATTCAGTCTCATATAATGCTTTTTTCAGATCTAATCCCTGAAATAAAACTTCTTTAATGAGACAGGTATAATGGTTGGCTTCCATTCCCGGAGGATGATCCTGCACCATTGAAACATTCTTAAGTATGACTTCTGACTTCTGGGATGAAAGATGACCGTTAGAAATTCTAAGATGAAATCTTTCACTGCCTGCTGCCAATGTATAATTTTTAAAACTTACCGTTATCCCCTTAGGAATAGCTAGATTAATGGTATCTACGGTTCTTCCGGCTACTTTTAGTACATCGATAAAAATTTTGTCTGCACTTTGAGCTATAGAATTTTGATTGAATATAATTTTGTTTTTAAGGTTTCCGTTCCTTACGGAAATTGTATTGATGTTAAAAGATTGGATCACCCTGGAAATAAATGGAGGAATTAAAATTTTATTATCTGTTTTTTTATTGCCCTTGCCATCAGCGCTTTTTTCATCTGAGATTTCAGTTATAGATTCTATCCTTGGAGATTCAATAATGATCTCATTCATCATCATATCCTTACCATAAAAAAAATTTCGAAAACCTACTCCACTTCCCTGGATGCTTTCAAGATTTACATGTGTGAGAATCCTGGCAGGATCTAATAAATCCCTTTGTATAAATTCTAGCTCATTTAACTTAAGAGTAGAATCTGAAAGCGATCCGGAAATTCCGCCAATTTTAATTGAATAAGCCTGATCCGGAGTTTTAAGGTGATAGTTACTAAGGTTAAACTTAATGTCCTCTGAATACAAAACTTTTTTAGCGGGGATAGTGTCAATCAGTATATCTTTAAGATCAATAAAAATTTTATCTGCTTTTTGAGAAATAATACCCTTTTCTACTTTTATATCGTAACTTAAATTTCCGGATTCAACAATAAATTCTTCAATCTTTAATGAACCTGCAAAACCGGCTATTATTCCCGGAAGGAGGTCTATGAAATTTTTATTGAATGATCTGACGCTTTCCGATGGACTGTTTCCTGCTACTATCATTTCTGGCGATTGAAGGACTATTTTACCAACTTTCAAATCATTATTGAATATGTAATTTAACCATCTTATATGGTGAATCTTTACAGATTTTACAGAGACATGAATATTTGAGAAATTCTCTCTTGGGGATTGTTCTTTCAATCTTTTCAAAACAGCAGTATCCTGATGCAGCAGTAAACCTTCTGCATCAATCGCGCCAGACCAGAATTGAGCATCTAGCTTATCTATTTTTAATGAATATAGTCCTTGGGATGACTCATGAACTGATTTTGTGATCTGATCTTTGACAAATGAATCTAAATATCTGCTGACCAAAATCACACCAGTAAAAAAAGCAAGAATTAGTATGACAATTAGCCATAGCAAAAATTTTCTTTTTCTTGAATTTATTGAAGCGCCCAAAAAAATCCTTTTATTAAAATAACTTTGAAAGAGGTATTCTGTTTTAAAAATTTCTTGCCAAACATTTAAAACTATTGTCATCTCTCTTAAAAGGAAATGTAGGTATTTTGGCAGGATTTAGAAGTAAATACAGAGGGATGCTCATAATGTCCTGTGCAGATATCAAATCAATGACGGTAAGTAATATAAAAAATAGGACCTCCAACAAAAAGGAGGTCTTATTAATTTTACGATGAATTAGGCGGACTCGAAATATAATAAATTATTACTGGAATAACATGAGTAAAAAAGTTTTTAATTCGATCTATATTGCCTGAAATACAAGCATCATCCCATCTTCCTCATGCTCGAGATTATGACAATGGAATACAAATTTACCCAGGTAGGAAGGAAATTTCATAATGATCCTGATTTTCTCGCCGGGCATTAAAAGTGCAGTATCTTTCCATCCATTTTCGGTTGGAATTAAGGCATTCCTTCCTCCGGTACGTTGCAATACTAAAAACTGAACGCCATGAATATGCATAGGGTGTGGTTCATCGCTTGTATTCTCTATTTCCCATACCTCTGTCGAGCCTGCCTGAACAAATTCATCTACTCTGTTCTCATCAAATATTTTATCATTAATGGTATGCATACCGCTCATTCCGGGCATAGCTCCCATAGGATCGGCCTTCAATACAAATGAACGTGTAGTATCTGCCGAAGCAGGAGAAAGACTATTGATTACAGAAAGGCTGGAAGGCAATGAAAATGTTTCTGCCTCACTCTTATCCACCTTAAATTTCATAATCTTGAATTCGTTTCCCTGAGACATTGAAGTAAATGAGTTACTCTGAAGGTATATTTCTGTTCCAACACTGTAACTGCTAAAATTTATAAGAATATCCGCTCTCTCGCCCGGACTTAACATAAGGCTTTGCGTAGACACCGGAGCGGAGAGAAGTCCTCCGTCAGAACCTATTACATAAAAATTGGCACTATTGCTAAGTGCGAGATTATAAATTCTCGCATTTGAGCCATTTAAAACTCTGAATCTGTAAAATCTGGTAGCAACGCTTAAATAAGGAGCATATATTCCATTCACAACAATTTTGTCGCCCAGCCAACCAGTCATGATATCATTCGTTGTTGGACTATAAATTAACTGGTTGCTGTTATCCAGTCTTTTATCCTGAATTACCAAAGGCACCTCATAATCTCCGGAAGGAAGATTTAATGCAGCCTCTTCTGCATCCCTTACAATAAAAAAACCGGCCATGCCTTTGTATACCTGCGAAGCAGTAGCCCCTTCCGGATGAGGATGATACCAGTAAGCAGAAGCTCTGTTGTTAACGGGAAAAGAAAAATTATAGTTTGACCCCGCTGAAATTCTGCTGGTAGGGAATCCATCCTGGTCTGCAGGAACTTCTAGTCCATGCCAGTGAATATTGGTTCCTTCGGACAAACTATTCATAAAATTTATATTCAATGTCTGTCCTGAATTGATGCTAATGGTTGGACCGGGAATAGAGTTGTTATATGCAAGAAAACCTGTGGAAGTTCCGGGAATCACCTCTGAGGAGGAAGCAGAGGCGGTGAAAGTAGCCGATGTACCTGATACCGTTGCAGGACGTTTCAGGGGTGTTGTAAAAGGTTGGAAACTCGGTTCAATCTTTTCGTCTTCCTTCTTCTTGCAGGATGAAACAGTAACCGTGATTAAAATCGCAGCTGATAATGTTTGGGTTAATAGATTTTTAAAAGTCATATCACTAAAAATGATTAAGTTTATATAATATGTATTTAATATTATATATCCTTTCCATTCAATATGTAAATTGAACAATCCGGTAAAAAGATAATATTAATACATCTTTAATTTAAGCCATGTTATAAACGCTCTTTGGAATTGATTTAGTATAGGCTGCCCAAATTTCATACAATTATTTTTCTTCTTTAAAACAAACATACATGAGCCAAAAGCTTTAACAGGTTGCTTTGCCAGGGAACATCAAAATAGTTGTGGTACTCTGTCACATGGTACAATCTATACCATAATTAAAGACTTTAACTTAGCATTCCCAATGTTATTGATATTCCATACCTAAAAACAAATATCAGTCTGCAAAGTTATTTCATCGGTAATCATATCGACTTATACTAATGAAAAGTGGATTTTTATACATTTTATTATTGATTTCTTTACCTACTTATGCCCAGCAAGATAGCTTAGCAGGAAAAAAACCTTCAGTCTATAAAAAAATTAATCCTTGGGTTACTTATCCTATCATAGTCGGTGGGTTTGTTACCAATTATTTCGGGGTAAGGTTTTTGAAAAGCAAGCCTGGACTGGATTCCGCTACGGCAGTAAACCTCTCTCCTCAGGACGTGAATGCTTTTGACAGAGGAGCATCTAAACAAGATCCAGTGCTAGCTGATGGCTCACAAAGTTCTTCCACAATTATTCTC
Organism: Cytophagaceae bacterium; assembly: GCA_019746425.1. Classification (GTDB taxonomy): domain Bacteria; phylum Bacteroidota; class Bacteroidia; order Cytophagales; family Cytophagaceae; genus JAIERY01. The sequence continues at coordinate 977 of JAIERY010000136.1, read as the reverse complement.
TCAGCCGCAGCAGTTTTACCTTTAATATTGGGCTTTGACCGGAATATTAGAAATGATGGAGTTAGAGTTGGTCTCATATACCTGGAAACAATGTCTATTGTAGCCAATGCGTATTCCTGGGGAGTTGGTAATATCTACAGAAAGAGGCCATACGTATATAATCCCAATGAAAATATAGCACGAAGAACAAGACAGGGATCTTTTAACTCTTTCTATTGCGGCCATTGTGCCGCGACATCAGCTTCTTCCTTTTTTATTGCTAAAGTATTTTTGGATTACCATCCTGATTTTAAATTAAAATCATTGGTGTATACCGCAGCGCTAATTCCTCCTGCCATTGTTGGTTATTATCGTTACCGGGCGGGAATGCATTTTCCTTCAGATATTATAGCAGGAACTACAGGTGGTGCAATTATTGGAATACTCATTCCTCAATTTCACAAAAACAAGAATAAAAATTTATCTATGTATCCTGCACCAGGCGGACTCGGATTGGTTTATCAATTTTGAAGATAAGCCTAGAAAATGTTTCTATTCTTGAAAATTTAAACTTCATCAATAGTCCACTTGCCACTTTCTTTCCTTTTTCTGATTTTCTCATCTAGAATTTGTATCACCTGTTAAGCGTTACATATTTTTAGAGAGAAAAAATACTAATAAATCCGATTTTTTTTACATTTAAAAATATATTGATTTTCCGTATGCTTAGATAATTCTCCATAGCATTCATAAACAAAGTACAATATTGTGAAAATAGCACTTCAAAAAGTAGGGCAGAGTTTCATAAATTAGTTATTTATACTGTAGTTTACTAATTCCCCCGTCCTATCCTGGGTGTAAACAATTTTGACAATCCAACTTTTTTAGTTAAGTAAATATGTTTAGAAAAATCACTTATAGTAGTTCTACTTTAACACATTTAATGTTTTGATAATCAATAATAGTATAATATTTTTGTGTTATCAAAACAAGACAGA
>JAIERY010000410.1 GCA_019746425.1 Cytophagaceae bacterium | reverse complement strand
CATAGCTAATGCAAAGGAAATAAATTACCATGAAAAGAGGTGCATGCAGAATGAATTTTAGAGTAGAGGTGGTTGGCCGAACCACGGCGGGTTGCGGTGTTAAGGCAACAACTTGCCAACCTCGGCGAACTGTTACCAAAGGCAGATGGGCATTTAATCCAGAACATGATTTATTAACTGTTCGTAGTTTGCAGGCGAGGACGCCTGCAAAGGAGTAAGGAAAATTTTGATCATTTATAAACAAGACCCTCACCAGAGGAACTTTCTTTATCAGAAGGAAAGTCTTAGTATGAAATTGTCACGGGACCTGCTGAGGGATCAGCCTCGATCAGCAATTTTCCCTGGGAAAGTTTAAATGGAATCCTTTTGTCCTGCTGACTCACTTTACGAATTTTTCTCTTTGGATCATTTAATACAATCGTAAGCGTTTTGGATTTGCTTGTACTTATCAACCTGCTATAATATTCTCCGTTGATTTTCACATTACGGATAGTCTGGAATTTTATTTCACTAACTCTTCCGAATTTATCTTTAACGCTTTCTACTTTATAATTATCCCGCAAAAAATTATATAAGACAAGGTCAGAAAGATTGGCAATCCAAAGCAGATTGCTGTCAGATTTTCTTTTAAGATAATTCAGATGATCTTCATATTCCTTTAAAGGAATTTTTCCCCAGCTGTCATCATTCACTCCATGGATAACACGTATCGCCCAGGATTTATTGATCATAGCCTGTTCTGCAAATCCATTAAGCACCGCAAAAGATTGTACGGGATGGTACACATTAAAGTTTAACCTGAAAGCATCTTCAATATCTGCATTCATCTGGTTTTGCGCTCCTGACCTTGCTCCGGCATAGTTCTTTGCCTGCAGGTAAGAGATCATCGTATCCGTGAATAAATCAAACGGAAAGACAAAAAAAGCCGGATGATGATGTGTGTGGTCTTCAATGAACTTAGTACTATTATCTATTTCCACCGGAAAATCTTTTTCATCCCAGTTGCCGAAAGAGCACCATCCCTGCGGCTGTCCGCATTTATGAGACATGGAATGGTTTAAAATCTGGTGACCGTGTTTAATAAGTTGGTTTGCATTTTGCCAGTCAGTTTCATCACACTCTCCGGTGATCACTGCAAAGCTGAAAGGTATTCCGCGCTTATAAGCCATCGTATCTGCGTATTGCTCTATGCCTCTGGCATACGCAGCGCCAAAATCATCATGTATAAGTGTATAAGCACCCAGGGCATTATTTCTGTAAGGCGCAATGTAAACAGAGTCGTTTGTATTTTGAGCAAACGATGAGATGGCGAGCAGTGAAAAAAACACAAGACTTAAACTGCGCATAGGTTCTTTATTTAGGTAATGATAAACATAATGTTTTAAAAAGCTTTCCGTCGGTGATACTACAGCCTGCCTCTGTCATTTCAAATAATTCTATTTCTCTCTGTTTGGTATAAGCTTTTTCACTGGTATATACTTTTAAAGAATCCGGAGGATTTAAAGTAGCATTGAGAAGTGATACCGGATCGGTGAAATCAACATCTGCTTCCGGTCCTGCCATCATCCCGACAAGTACTATTTTTTCTGGAAGGCATTGAAAGGTTTTTAAATTTTTTTCTTCTCTGTATTCCAGATAATCTACCTTTCTCATAATGCTTTCAAAGACAACGTCGCTGAACAGGTCAATGATATGATTGGCGGAATCAATATCTTCCTTTTTCAGTTTCTCCCAATCATCGGCGGCAATGCTGTTCAGTATAAGGTAATCAATAAACTCTTTTTCAAGAGCTTTTAATTCTTCGAGAGTAAGGAGTCTGTACTTGGGCATGAATTACTTTATCACCTGATTTATGCCAAACATTGCCAGTTCTTCATCTTCTTCCTGCGACAGACCGCTTACCGCGACAGCGCCAATTACCATACCATTTTGATTTACAGGAATACCTCCGCCGAAACCGGTAAACTTGGGATCGCCATAAAAAGAGATATCAAATCCTTTCACCGGATCTTTTAATGCTTTGCCAAGTTCTGAAGTAGCCTTCTGGGACCTTGCGGCAGTCCATGCCTTATTTATAGCAAGGTTGATCGAAGAATATTTGGTTTTATCCATGCGCACAAAAGCAAGCAGTTCACCGTGATCATCTGCGACGGCAACGACAATATTTTTACTTGTTTTCTGAGCCTCTGTAACAATTGCATGCACTATCTGCATTGCTTCTTTTTCGGTAAGCCTGGTGATCATTTTATGAGTTTTGTATATGAATATAGCCTGTAGAATTATGTGCTGGCTAAAGAAACTGATTATGGCTGCACAAAAAAATCGACCTTTTTCGTAACAGTATTTCCCATACGGTCTCTAACTTTTGCTTCCAGTGCAAAATTTTCGTTAAAAAAGATATCAAAGGGTAAAGGAAAATTAGCAGAAACTTTATAATATTTAGAATTGTAAACCGCCGCCTCTACAGAATCTATATAACTGTTGGTCTGCAGCCGGTAAAGCCTGATATAGAGCCTGTCCAGATCTTTATCAGATACATCTACCTGGAAGTCGAGATATGAATTAGTTGAAAAAGTATGCTGTTGGTTTTGGGTAGGCGATAAAATATTCAGTGTAGGAGGATCGGTTCCCACTTCCTCGTCTTTGCATGAAAATGAAAGCAGAAAAACAGAAACGAATGATAAAGAAAGGTATAAAAAAGTTTTAGAAGTCTTCATGACAAACAGATCATGATAAATGATCCTTAAAAATACAAATATTTTACAATCTAAAAAAATGTAAATGTCTAAAAATAAAAAACATCCCGTTATTGCCGGGATGTTTTTCCATAAACTTGAATTATCTATCTTATAAGATTAAATAACTTCTACGTTTACTGCCTGCAGACCTTTCTTGCCTTTTTCTACTTCATACTTCACTTTGTCATTTTCGCGAATCTGATCGATAAGACCGCTTGAATGAACGAAAACGTCCGCGCTTGAATCGTCTGGTTTAATGAACCCAAATCCTTTTGAGCTATTAAAAAATTTTACTGTACCTTTGTTCATTGTATTAACTTTTGTATTGTATCATGCAAATAACGACAGAAATTGATAATTGTTCAATTTATTTCATCATTATTTCATTAAATTATTAGAATTATGATAAAAACAACGCTTGGCCGCTTCCGTCTGGTGCATTTTTAGAGGGAATTTCCTACCTGGTGCTCTTAGGTATTGCTATGCCTTTGAAATATATTGCGAAAATGCCAATGGCTGTAAAATATGTAGGCTGGGCGCATGGAGTACTCTTTATTCTCTTCCTGGTTTTTCTTGCAGAAGTTACTTTTACCAGATCGTGGTCTTTCAAAAAAGTAATACTTGCCTTCCTGGCATCTATCATTCCTTTTGGAACATTCGTACTGGACAGAAAATTGAAAAATGAAGAACTGATAGCAGCTGAATAATCACTTATTGCCGTCTCTTCTGTTTCCTCCTTTGTGTTTGCCTTTCCAGGGTTTCTTCTTATTAAATGAACCCTGTTTTTTTACTTGCGGCTGATAGGCAGGCGCTTCTCCTAAAAATTCAGGTAAAGGAATTTTGGAAATTTCTTTCCCGATCAGGTTTTCAATTTTAAAAAATCTTTCCTGGTCCTTTGGATTGATAAAGGTAATTGCCGTACCAGTTGTCTCTGCACGGGCAGTTCTGCCAATACGGTGTATATAATCTTCCGGATCTGGCGGCACATCAAAATTCACTACCAGACTGATTCCTTCTACATCTATTCCCCTGGACAGAATATCTGTTCCTATAAGCATTTGAATCTGCTTTGCTTTAAACTCACGCATAATTTTTTCCCGCTCTGCCTGTTCAAGGTCAGAATGAAAAGCTTTCAATGATAAGCCTGCGCGACGGAGTTCTACATCGAGGTTCTTGACATTTTCTTTAGTCGAAGCAAAAATAATTGCACTGCTGTAATTGCCTTCTTTCAGTATATGTTTGATCAGACCCACTTTCTGATTGTCATAGGTCATATATGCCTGCTGAAGAATTCCTTCTGCAGGTTTTGAAATGGCAATGTTTATCTGCTCAGGTTCATGAAGTATTTTAGTAGCCAGGGCCCTTATTTTGGGCGGCATCGTTGCCGAGAAAAGGAGCGTTTGTCTTTTGGCAGGTAAATATTTTATAATTCTGATAATGTCATCATAAAAACCCATATCCAGCATCCGGTCTGCTTCATCCAGTATAAGGTGTCGCATATGCTCCAGGTTCATAGCGCCCGAGGTAAGCTGTGCAATCAATCTTCCTGGCGTAGCGATGATAATATCGGCGCCTTCCTTCATCGCTTTTTTCTGCTGCTCCCAGGCAGCGCCGTCTCCACCGCCATAAATCGGTATGGAACTTACAGAAATAAAGTAAGCAAAGCCTTCTATCTGCTGATCAATTTGCTGAGCAAGTTCACGCGTAGGAGCAATAATCAGCGTATTTAAATGACGCTTTTCTGTATTGACAATCTTGTGAAGCACCGGCAATAAATAAGCAGCCGTTTTTCCTGTCCCTGTTTGCGCACAGGCAATAAGATCTTTATTGCTGAGAATAAGAGGAATAGCCTGCTCCTGAATCGGAGTTGGCTTATTGTAACCCATAGAAAGCAAACCATCCATGAGTTTGGGATCAAAATTAAAATCGTCGAAAGTCACTTTTTATAAAATAAGATCAGGCAACTTAATACTTCTTTTTACGGTTACAAAATGTATCAACTGAATACAAACAAAATACTCTTCTAAAATAAATCATTTTGGAATCATTCTCAAATACCTATTATTTCTTAATTTCGGTCTTTATTAAATTCCAATGAACTACATTTCCGCTGAAAACGTCTCCAAATCTTTTAATGAGAAGATTTTATTTCAAAATATTTCTATTGGGTTAAGCAGAGGAGACAAAGCAGCGATCGTTGGCAGAAATGGCGCAGGAAAATCCACCCTTCTTCACATTCTTGCCGGTAAAGATCAGGCAGATGAAGGCAAGGTAGTTATCAGGAAAGAAATAAGGGTAGGAATACTCGACCAGGATCCGCACTTTGAAGGAAACCAATCCGTTTTAGATACTTTATTTTCCCAATCCAATCCCGCGCTGGCCGCTATCAAAGAGTATGAAAGCGCATTGGTGCACCCCGAAAATAAAGGCTTACAGGAAGCTATGGAAAAGATGGATACGCTTAATGCCTGGGATTATGAACACAAGGTAAAGCAGATCATCTCCCGCATGGGTCTCCCCGACTTTGACCAGAAAACAAGTACGCTATCCGGCGGACAGACCAAAAGACTTGCCCTGGCCAAACTTCTGATAGAGGAACCGGAGTTGATTATCATGGATGAACCCACCAATCATCTCGATCTTGAAACGGTCGAATGGCTGGAAGACTATCTTAGCAGCCAGAATACTACTTTGCTGCTGGTGACGCACGACAGGTATTTTCTGGACAGGGTAGCTAACCAGATCATAGAACTGGAAAACGGGAAACTTTATCCTTACAAAGGAAACTACAGCTACTTTGTAGAAAAGAAAGCCGAACGTGAGGTGCAGGAACAAACAGAAATTGACAAGGCAAAAAATCTTCTGAAGAAAGAACTGGATTGGATGCGCAGGCAGCCCAAGGCACGTGGTACAAAATCAAAATCAAGGATTGATGCTTTCTATGAGTTAAAAGATAAAGCTACTGATAAAAGATCTCATCAGAAACTGGAGCTGGATGTTAAAACGACAAGACAGGGAAATAAAATAATTGAAATGGATTCTGTCAGCAAGAGCTTTAACAGCAAAAAACTCATTGACGACTTTTCTTATAATTTCAGAAAAAAAGACCGCATTGGCATTGTAGGAAAAAATGGGATAGGTAAATCTACTTTTCTGAATATGCTTTCAGGAGCTATCAAACCTGATGCCGGAACAATCACCCTGGGAGAAACTACTGTAGTGGGTTATTTCTCACAAAAGGGACTGGAGATTAAAGAAGACAAAAGGGTAATTGAAGTAGTGAAGGAAATTGCTGAAGTCATTACTTTGAGCAATGGAGAGAAAGTAACTATAGGAAAATTTCTGGAACATTTTCTCTTCCCTCCTGCCATGCAATATACTTTTGTATCAAAGCTTAGCGGCGGAGAAAAAAAGAGATTGCAGCTTTTATTGATACTGGTTAAAAATCCTAATTTTTTAATTCTCGATGAGCCGACGAATGACCTTGACATTGACACAATGAATGTGCTGGAAGATTTTCTTTTATCATTTGAAGGGTCTTTATTAATAGTTTCCCACGACAGGTATTTTATGGACAGACTCACCGATCATCTTTTTGTTTTTGAAGGCGATGGTGTGATCAAAGATTTCCCGGGCAACTATACCGATTACCGTACATGGGCAGAGGAAAGAGATGAAAAGCTGAAAGAATTGCAAAAAGTAAAAGAAGCTCCTAAAGCAATTACCGCTACGAATACAGAAGAAAAGAAAAAACTTTCATTTGCTGAGAAAAAAGAATATGAGAAGCTGGAAAAAGAAATCGCAGAGCTGGAAATTAAAAAACGGGCGCTGATCGAAAAACTAGACTCGGGAGAAAACTCTTTTGATGAAATAAACCGATGGAGCATTGAGATAGGGAATCTTACAGAAGAGATTGATCTGAAAACGTTGAGATGGCTGGAGCTATCTGAAAAAAATTAAACCTTCATTTGGATAAACAACCTGTACTTTTAATATTCTTATCTTCCTGACGAAAGTTAATCTGATACTTGTAAATAAGGATTAGCGTAACAACCAGAAAGAATACTATGATTAACCTGCTTTTCATAAGATGAATATTTAATAAGCAGACAGCAGGATAAAAGGAAAGGTTGTATCGGTAGATAAAAATTCAGGAGAATCATTAGCATAATTCTCCTGAACCATATGATTATTTTTTCTCGCAGATAGCCTTTAGTTTATTAAGGCCTTTTTCAAAATCTTTCCCCAGCATGGAGTCCATATCCATGAAGATGCAAAATGCATTAAAGGGATAAGGGTTTGAGCCTTTAATTCCCCAGGTTGTTTTGGTAGCATTACCCTGTGGTTCAATTTTAAAATATGCCCTGGATTCTGATTCCCACGGCTCAATAAAGTTAAGTTTAATATCTACCTGGCTATCGGTAACAGCCAGAATTTCCTGTTTCCCTTTACCAACTTTATCATTTCCCTCCCATGTGGAAGCAGATCCGACGGTTCCGTCCACTCCGGTATAAGTTACTTTCATATTTGGATCCAGTTCTGCCCATGGCGACCATTGCTGTGCATTCTTAAGGCTCTTAGCCTGGTTAAGCACGGTGTCTTTAGGTGCATTGATCACTACAGATCTTTCTACATTGAATTCTTTAGGCAGGATTAAACCCAGGATGAGGAATATACCTAGGATGCCAAGCACTCCCAGTAAAGCAATTTTTACAATTTTCATAAATACTGATTTTAAAAAAGGTTATAAATAGTTTCTGTTTAGCTTACTTTGCTTTCTTCAAGAACAAATTTCTTCAGATTAGCAGGAGAATAGTTTACAGACTTGAGGGTTTTATTATCTCCGGATCTGTATACCAGATAATGCCCGTCGCTTTGTTTGTAATAGGCTTCTGTATTCTCTTTTTTCTTATAAGATTCTACAGTTGCCTCTGCTTCTGCCTGTGTAGCGCAGGCTTTGCTCATATTGGATCTGTGTACTTCGTCAAATAAAGTTTTAAACTTCTCTCCCAGCCCGAATTCAAGAATTGCTCCGGATAAGACATATTGAAGGTCACATAAGGCATCTGCGATTTCTACAATATTGTTATCTTTAATAGCTGCTTCCAGTTCTTTTAACTCCTCTGCGATTAAGCTTACTCTTAGTTTGCATCTTTCTTCAGCAGGAATCGCCGGCTGAGATTGGATAGGATGTTTAAAGGTTCTGTGAAATTCAGCTACCTGGTTTAATGAATCTAATTTTTCCATAATACATTTTCTTATGCTTTAAAATTAATTCAAAATAATAAGTAACTCATTAAATATCTGAAGAAGGTTTTCCACAAAACTCATTAGTAACCCAGACGATTGCTCTTTGCTGTCATCCTGTAAGGATCTTGTTTATTAAAAGCAGCATCATAAATAATTATTTAGAAATTAGACTGGAAGCAGAAGATTTTCACCTTTGGTTCCCTGGTTCTTAATATGAATGCCAATTAAGATTAATGGTTGCCGCCAAATTCGAATATAAAAGCGGCGGAATGCTGGGTGACCCATACACAGGAATTACAATTAAAATGGATATTTCTCAGTTGAACATTATGGAGGAAGCGCATGGCGTTGGACCCATATTATTACATTTAAATATGCGGAAAAAGATTCAACATGGTATTTGCATAAAGAAGGCGGGGATAGTTTTCATTCGACAGATCCTGAAAAAGTTAAAACAAGTGTCAAAACTGAGAAAGATTTCGGAAAGGTAAAGTTTGAAGATTATAAAAGTAACTTCCGATTATATCTTCAACACCCTCATCACCACTCTCCTGTTCTTTGCAGGCTCAGAGGAAATCGGCCTGCTGCCTCCATAAGCCGACGTCTTTATCCGGTTAGAATGTATCCCTTTATCGGTAAGGTATTTTTTGATTTTAGAAACTCTTTTCAGAGACAAATCATGATTGATTTTTTTCTGCTTGGCAGAATACCATGATTCATCTTTTTCGGTGTGCCCTGATAATTCAATTACAGCATTCGGATTTTTTACCATAAAATCATACAAGCCCTGCAACTCTTTATCGCTTCCCTTTACAATCACATCTTTCCCAAATTCAAATAATATATTCAGGGTAACAGTATCAGAAGCGTGAAGATTTTTTTCACTCAAAGAAGTGGTAGACGTCTTGTCAGGATCCGATATTTCCTCTTTGGTTTTATCATCGTTCTGAATCATGAAATTGCAGCTGTTTAAACCTTTGCCGTCACAATTGGCATCCGCAATCTTCATACCGTTCGTTACTCCTGTAATCCTGACCTGTATATTCTCATCCGCTTCAGTGAGTATATCCTTTTTAATAGTTAAAGGAATTTCCATGGATTTATTCGGCGTATATTCACCGGGGTTAATAGTAATTGTTTCTGTAAGTGTAAAGTCGCTTCCTTTGGAAGCAGTACCCGACACCGTAAATGTTACCGTTGATAAACCCGGCGGAACAGTCCCACTGATCACCAGGCGTGGAATACTATCCACTTTATCTTCTAAAGAAGCGTAATCCGCATATTTAAATTCTACCAGTGCATTAAGTTGTATGGTGATTCCATCTAAAAGATTTCCAACAGTGCTGTTACCTGAACCGGTAGTAATGGCTTCAAAGGAAAGTTGATAACTTCCCGATGGAAGATTTACTTCATAACTGCCTGTATACTCTTTCCAGTCAGAATTAGTAGTAGAAGCTGTTTGTAAGGTTGCCAGTTTTTTAGTTCCTGCAGCATCGTATATATTCAGCTCCATCACATCCGGACGAACATCGCTGCCCCTGCCGCGATGGTAAAACTTCCAGGTAATAGTCTCACCATTCAGCAAACAAATATTTTCATATAACCTCGATACCATGTTGGCATTTAATTCTACCCACTGTGTTCCCAGGCCAGGATATGCTTTCATAGCCTGCATCCCTTCATGCCATATTTCAATCATGCGGTCATTGGCGGTAGTATTCCAGCCATGTATACCAGGGCTATGACTGTTGGCGGCGCGGAAAAATGCGACAGAGCCGTAATTTACAATGGGAGTATAAGGATGTTCAAAACTGGTATTTATTAGCACACGTGTTTGTGCAGGTAATATCAGGCTCCATAAGAGGCATACCAAAAACAATAAGCATTTCATGATTGAAAAATAAGAAACCAGTGATACAAAAACACAAATTGTGCCATTAATTTTGTAATGACTTTTTAAGTTTGATGAATAAGCAGTAAAACTTGAATGGAAAGAAAACTTCAAAAGTCTAGCCGACTCAGGCTGATGCAAAAAAATGGGTGTCGCACTCCCGCGGCACCCGTGTAAGCAGAGAGGAATAATTTCCTAAACGAATATAAAAATTATTCTAAATAAAATCAACACTCGGGAATGTTCACTCCTACATTCACCGCCAGTCCGCCAAGAGAGGTTTCTTTATATTTGGTATTCATATTTTCCGCTGTCTCCTTCATGGTTTTAATTACATTATCGAGACTCACTTTAGCATGACTGGGATTACTTGCCAGCGCAATCATGCTGGCGGTAACAGCCTTTACGGCTCCCATGGAGTTTCTTTCGATGCAGGGAATCTGTACCAGTCCGCCTATTGGATCACAGGTCATTCCCAGATGATGTTCTGCTGCAATCTCCGCTGCCATTAA
>JAIERY010000161.1 GCA_019746425.1 Cytophagaceae bacterium | reverse complement strand
GTAGGTGTGGTAGTATTATAACCGGGAACATATATCTTACCATCCGGACCTAATTGCAGGTGTCCAAATCTTACCACTGTTCCATCTCCGGTAAAAAAGCTTTTGCTTGCCAGCACAGCAGCAGGATTAACACCTGTACCAAGTGAAATATCAAATTGATATACTGTTTTTCTACTGTTCAATCCAGACTCAGTTACATACAAGAACCTATCATTCGGAGAAAATTCTATTCCAAATACTTCCGGATTTAAAAATGGATTTCCACCTGTGCCGCTTAATACAAGAGTCGGCGCTGATATTACACCGGTTGTATTATTAAAGGGCAGCACTTCCACTCGCCCGGAATTATAAATGGAGAATGCTATTTTATTGAAACATGCATTGGTCTTGAACAATAAAGCAGCTTGTCCCGGTACAACAAAACCAACTGTATAGCTTGTGACCGATGAAATAGTTGCTCCGCTTGTCTTATACACCCGATAAGTTGCGCTATTATTATCGTGAAATATAATCCAGTTTTCACCTGTAGGATTATTCATTGCATTGTATTCCGGAATTGCCACAACGCCTTCTGAACAATTGGCTGCTACCAAAGCGCTGTTTTTTGTAGTGACATCGCCCAAACCTGCATTTGCGGTCATATCTACAATAGAGTAATATGAAGCTGAACCGCTGTTATTTGTGCTTATTACAAAGTATTGTGTCGTGCTGCCATTTACTGCCAGGCACAAACCAGATTGAGTGGAGGATCCATCTCCTCCCAGAAGACCAAATCCGTTTGGCATCTGTGCGTGATTTTTATCATAAACAGCTCTTCCGTCTGTATAAAACAATAAATTGCCACTGGCATCGGACATAGAGCCTACTCCCTCTCTGTTTGCTGCTGTTAAATTCGCATTCCCATTTTCCAATACAGTAGGGGGATTCGTATTAAAATTCAGACCTGCACCATTTCCAAAGTACCACATATTGGCTTCTCCCTGACCGAAGACAGCAGATATAGCCAGCAAAAAATAAAATACCAACAGGATCCAGATCCTTGTTGACAAAAAATATTTTGTAAGATTTCTCATATGTATCAGCGGATATTTTTTTTATTAAAAGGAAATCGCATTACAAAATTCAAACACTGTTAATTTGCCCTGTCAGTGTTTTCAGAAAAAATTCCTTTCTGTATTTACCCTGACTTCCTGAATATTTTTTTTCTCAAGACTATTTAATCCTAATGCCGGCTGCTCTGATTTCATAAAGGTGAAGAAGCAGCAAATAAAGGTCATATATAATAGCACCAGCCAGTCGAATTGATTGATCAAAGTTTTCCAGACATTTTTCATACATAAAAAATTTAGGTTTACACTTTGCTGAAAAGCCCTTCATTTATTGACTTTGCAGCCTTTAATTAAATGTACTCCTGAAGCTTCAGGGAGGGTTGTAAAAAAGAAGAAAATCTAAGGTTTTGAAAAAGAATACAGCCTTTATGTAAGTATAAAAATCAATTGAAAATATTTTCAAAAACAAGCCAAAAATGACAGAAACCAGTATTTTGAAGAATTTGAAAAAATTCTTATCCCATAAAAATATTACTGAAAAAATTTCTGAAAAAAATTTCTCATTCCCAACCAAAATTATTGTGATACAAAAATCCGGCTGGCAGCTATAAAAGATTGTTTTATTTGAAAAATGAAGCTTTTGACCATTCTTAAAAGAAGATTTTTAAGCTTATTTCAACAGACAACCGTTCATTCAAATACCTCAAACCCCTTAGTTTTCAGGCCGATTAATGAATATTTTTCTTTAAATTAAGAATAGGATCTGCCGGCTATAGTATTTCTCTATTATGCGGACCTTCAGACTTATCGCATTTATCTTCCTGGTCTTTCCTCTCCAGGTCCAGGCACAAAGGATTATTGAGATCAATGATTCTTTAAATGAGTTTATTTTTTCAGGAGAATATTTCATGATCCTGGAAGATAAGAACCATACGCTGACTATTGAAGATATTACGACTCCCGAATACCAATCAAAATTTATTTTAAATAAATCCGAATATGCTTATAATGAAAATATCAACTCTGCCTATTGGATAAAATTTAAAGTAAAAAATAACTCCAAAGGTGATAAGAATTTTATTCTTGAATCTTATTCTCCGCATACCAATGACTGGCGGTTATTTATTTCCAAAGGAGATAAATTCAAAGTGAAAAAATCCGGCACAGATATCAATTTTTATCAACGGGAATACATCAATAAAAATTTAATATTCAATCTTCCCCTGGACACATCCGGTGTAAATACATTTTATATAAAAGTTTACTCCCGCAACTTCAGCAGCTTTGACTTCAGGATCAAACCGCTGGATTATTTTACATTCTACAATACCAATGAATATTATTTCCTGGGATTGTATTATGGGATCTTATTACTCATGGCGATATATAATCTTCTTATTTTCTTTACCACACGCGAGAAGGTTTATATCTACTATATATTATATGTCTTTTCAGGCATGCTCACCACACTTGCAGATGATAGCCTCGGCTATCAGTTTGTATGGTTTAAATATCCGGAATTAAATTCCGTAGTGGCTAACTACCTGGCGCCTGTGACACTCCTGATAACTTTTGTTTTATATTCAAGAGAATTTTTACAGCTCAAAAATAATTTTCCAAAATATGATAAGGTAGTAATAGCAGGCACATTATTTTATCTTTTTTATTATCTTCTTCGAATCACTATACTCCCTGAGGCGCTATTTTTCAGAGGACTATATGTTGTACCCTTTGTATTGACTTTTATAATTGCCTTGAAATGTTTTTTCAGCGGTTATAAACCGGCACGATTTTTCATCGCAGGCTATACGATCATTTTAATAAGCATCATCATTATAAAACTGCGATCAAATGGATCTATAGAAGGAAATTTATTTACTGTTTATAGCCTTAACTACGGTCTGGTACTGGAAGTAATCGTGCTCTCCTTCGCCCTGGCAGACAGAATAAAATATGAAAAGAAAGAAAGAGAAAAAGCATTGAAAGAAAAAAGCGAAGCTCAGGAAAAAATCATTTTGCAGTTAAGAATAAATGAAGAGTTAAAAGATAAAGTCAATAAGGAACTGGAGGCCAGGGTAGCAGAAAGAACAGATCAGCTTAATCAAAAAAACCGTGACCTGGAAGAAATGAATATTAAACTGCAGGAGATGACCAATAAGGCAAATGAAATGGCCCTTAAAGTTGATCTGGATAACTGGAACCTGAATAAAAAAGTAAAAGAAAGCATCAAAGACCGGATGAGCGGACTGGAAGTTTCTTATGATGAATTTCAAAAAATATTTCCGGATGAAACAGCATGTTTCAGGTACCTCTACGATTTAAAATGGGGAAATTTATTTCAGTGCAAAAAATGCGGGAGCGCCGAATACAACGACCATATAAAAGGTTTTGCCAGAAAGTGTGCTATATGTGATTATTATGAATCTGTCACTGCAAATACTTTATACCATGCTCTTAAATTCCCTATCAATAAAGCCTTTTATATCACCTATCTTACCATCCAGAAAAAAGATAAGTTTACACTGGATGAAATGGCAGAATTGATAAAGCTTCAAAGAAATACCTGCTGGAAGTTCAGAAAAAAAATACAGGAGGCTGCTGAAGCTTATCAGAAAAATAATCGTAAGCCTGTGAAAAGCTGGGAAGAAATTATTCTGACGGGGAAGTAAATATTCCCGTCATTCCCGCGTAGGCGGGAATCTCCATTATTACCTGTTAACTGTAATGTGTTTCGTAAATTTATTTGATGCATTAAGCTAGCTCACTATTTTGAGTGAGCACAAAAGGATGAGATTCCCGCCTACGCGGGAATGACGGTTACATTTGTAGCTTTATTTAAAATACCAAGTCTGGATAAGTGTCATGAAAAAGTCTACCGATTACGGCTGCTGCACTACACTCACCTGAAGATGTCCTTCGATCATAATGAATGCTCCCCAGTAAATAGGAGAATCGTATTCTTTCTTTATCTCTCTTTTCGCCTCGATAAATGATTTTCTCTTATCTCCTGTTTTAAGCCACTTCTGATAAAATGACAGCATGAGTTTTTGAGTGACTTCATCGTTTACTTTGAATAAACTCATGATGACCGCATCAGCGCCTGCAATAAGGAAAGATCTTTGAAGCCCGTATACTCCTTCTCCCACCTGCACCTCGCCTCTTCCTGTTTCACACGCACTAAGCACCACGAGCTCAGTATTGTCAAAATTGAGGTTCATAGCTTCATAAGCCGTAAGAATGCCACCCTTCATATTGACATAAGTATTTTCAGGATGGTTGACGATGTCTCCGCCGCCAGAAACGATAAGACCTGAGTTCAGCAGTGGATTAGATGAAAAATCATCTTCATTAGTATTTTTTTCTTCTTTAAAATATCCATGTGTCGCTATATGGAATACTTTAGGATTTTTCAGATAACGCAGCGTGTCTTCCCTTACATCGTCTTTCAGGAACATAATGGTAATTTTTCCGGAAGCAGAAAGAAGGTTATTGATATCATTTACTTCTTTTTCTGCACCAGGAAGAGACACAATGCTTTTATCTTTTACATTTACTTCGCCGGTATAGAAATCAGGATTTCCGCAAAGCACATAATTGCTGTTGATTTCTTTTTTAGCTTCCTTATTATTTTTCTTTTTATCAGTCTCCAGTTTCACAACAGATCTGCTTAACAGATCTTTGGTATTGGTAACAGGTACGATCTGATTTTTATCAATAACATAATTTCCATCTGTGTTAGCCATCATTTCCACATTGATCTGATTGTATACTCCATCGGAAGAAAGATAGACAGTAGCCCCATCAGGAATTTTTGATTTGATAGGCTTCCAGTAAACGCCATAAGAAACTTCATCTTTTACTTTCAGAATGGTGGAGTTACGGAAATACTTCAAAGATTTTTTCTCCATTGCCTTACCGTTGGGCAAAATGGAAATTTCGGGATAGTCAGCGGTTTTGTTATTTATAATAAGCGCCGCGTAAATAACAGAGTCTGTAAATGTCTTATTAAAAAACCGGCATCGCACTATTTCGATAGCATATTCACTATCTCCTAACGCTTCTTTGATATTTTTCCAGCTTGCTGCCTGCTTCTTTTCCTGTCCGCTGAAAAAGTCAGAACGCTTGCTTAATTCTTTTTCCAGGCGCTCAATGTTTGCCTCTATGTATTTCACGTCTATGCTTTGCTCGGTAAGCTGCTGCTTGGTAAGAGAGGTAATGTTGGTGAGGTATTCTTTTTCAGAGATCCATTCATTGAAAAGGGCAATCAGGGTACTGTCTTTGGTAGCAAGAATATTTTCCCTGATTTTAATATTAGAACTTAAGAGCAGCGCCTTGGTAGAAATAATATTATCATATACTGTAGCGGTAAGCTTTGGCTGTTTGGTATTGTACACGCACAGTGCCATAAAATTATAAAATTCAAATTCCTCTTTAATATTATTCCAGAATTTACTTTTCTCCCTGAAGCTCAGTGAAGGGAAATATTTTACAATATAATCAAGGTACTTGGGAATAATTTCCTCCATCACATCGAGGGACTTTTGTGTATTTTTCTGCATGTAGTAAACACGCGCCAGTTTGCCCGATGCCTGTATATACCAGGGGTGGTTGGCATCAAAAATATTGCTGTACAGCGTACGTGATTTCTGATAATTTTTTTCTGCCTGATCGTATTTACTTTTTGTATAAGCAATATTGCCTCTCAGTAATTCTATCTCCGCTTCATAGCGGTTTTCAGAACCCAGTTTGGAAGTCCAGAACTTCTCTGCTTCGGTTAGCAACTGATCTGCTTTATCGGTCTTGTTATTATTAATAAAAAATTCTGCCTGCTTCTGAATAAGTAATACATACAATGGATTGTCAGTACCCAATGCATTTTTGATAATAGTAGCTGCTTCCGTATATAATTTTTCAATTTCGGCCGCTTTAAATGCCGGCATTTTAGACCTGATCAGCGCAAGCTTGATCAGAATTTCCGAGCGTCTCAGGTTGGTTGCGCCGAATTTTTTCATTTCTATTTCATCGGCTCTCATACAAGCATCTTCCGCTTTTTTCAAATCACCAATTGCGATATAATACTCCGCATATATGAGAAGGCACTCGCCATATCGAAGGGATTTCTTTCCAAATACCTGTTCAGTTACATCCAGCGCTTTTTTCAGGCTCTGCTCGCTGCTGGTATAATTGCCAGTCAGCAGATTAAGGCGTGCAAGCTCCTGATAGGTATGAATAATCAGCGGACTATTTTCTTCCAGCTTGCTTTCTTTTACCTGCAGGGCTTTATGCAAATATTTTTCAGCCTTGGAATATCCTTCTGTAAGCAGTGAAAGAGAACCAAGCTGTTCTGAGGTTTCTGCATCAGCCAGCGCCTGCTTTTCATATCCGGTAGTGGAAAGCTTATTGGCATTGATCAGCAAAGTTTCACTTTTATCAAATTCCCCTCTCAGGGCATACAGCCTGGCCATGATCATATAAGTGCTTTGCAGCAACTCCTGGTCTCCACCCTTTGAATTTTTCACCAGTTCAGAAAGTTTCTGAAGATTTTCAAAACCTTCTTTATATTTTCCTGAAAGAATCTGGAACTCCGCATATTCTGCGAGCTCTAAGAAATATTCCGGTGAATTTTCTTTAAATATAACCTGTGTAATTTCTACTGCTTCTTTGGTTAAAACAACTGCCGAATCATAACGGTCTGTCTTCCCATACAATTCTGCATAAGCAGTAAGATAAATCATATTCTCTTTGCTTTCCCTGGCTATCTGCTTCTTCAATACAGCAGCATAGCTTTTTTTCATTATTTTTTCTGCAGTGGCAAAATCCTTTCCATAGTGAATTTCATAAAGCGCAATCGTAAGCTGACCTTTATGATAAGCAAGGCTATTCTCTCCATAATACTTTTGTTTTATAGCCGAAAGTCCCACCAGCGATTCCTTATACGCTTTGATATCGCCGCTTTTCGAAGCAATGGCCGATCTTAATTCCAGTACCGCTATTCTCCAGGGATGAGACTCCGGAAGAAAGCTGAAGGTTTCCATTAAACGGTTAAGACGAAATACTGCACCCGTAAAATCACCTTCCAGAAATGACTTATAGGATTCGGTATATTCAAAAGCGAGTTGAAACGGATCGTTTGATCCTAAACTCCTGAAAGCATACATTTCCAGGCGTCTCAGATAGTTTTTATATTTCACCGTCTGATCGGCCAGCTTACTGGTAATGATAAGCTTTGAAAGATTGATGATTTTATTCTGTTCGTTTTCAGGAAAACCGGTAGCAACATAGGCGTCGGTGTACAAAGAAGAAGCCGCTTCATAATCATTTTTCAGCAAGCTCATGTCAGCCTGCATTTCCAGCATCTCTCTGTAAGCATAATGATTCTGGCTAAGATTTATCCTGATCCATATTTTATTATTATCTATGAATTGTTCGGCTTCTTTGTATAAGCCTTTTGCGATAAGACAAGCAGATTTAAAAACGATCAGCTCTGCATATTTTTCCTTGCGGCGCTTAAAGTCAATTTTAGGATTGGATGCTTCTTTGTTTTCATCGGCTACTACGGGAGTGGCGCCCATTTCCAGGCGGTAGCTTGTCTGCTCGTCCAGCAATTTTGCGGCTTCACTTAAAAAACCCTGCTTGAGCAATACTTTAGCTTTTAAAAGATTCAAGTCGTTTTTTTTCTTTTGAGATGTCTCAGGCTTTAGAAGAGCTTCCGCTTTCTGAATATACTGAGAAGAAGTAATCAGATCTTCTGTATTATAGAGATAATTTGCAATATGATAACAGGATAAAAATTTCTGATCATTGTCTGCGCAGTTTTCTGCTGTTTGCAAAGCCTCTTTATAACTGGCGGTTGCCTGGTCAAAATCGAGCAAGGCATAAAAAGAAAGAGCCTGAAGTATTTTTGACTGCACCTGGTGAGCAATGTAAGCTTCTCTGTTTTTCTCAAGAGACTTTAATAGTCTTTTAGCTCCTTCTGTGGCTTCCTGGTATTCCCCTGAAATATATTTATACTCAATGAAGGAAATTTTATTGTCTATCTTTTTGCTTTTTTTATCAGACACTTCCTGCTGGGCAAAAAGGTGTACGGAAAAAAGAGAAATAAATAAGAGTATGAATATTTTTTTCATTACAGATAAGGATTTATCAATAGAAAACTTAGAATAATCAGGTATAATTTATACGGTCTCCTTGTACATTGATTAAAAGAGATCGTCCAGGTTAAGCATGATATTAATCTCATGAGTTGACAGAGGGAGATTTACGTTTGCTTTGGCATTGAATTCAAAAGCATAGGAAAACCTCACCCTTGAGCTGATATGCGTACCGGCCATAATTGCATGGTTCCGGGAAGTGGAGTATGTTAAGCCAAACCAGAAATAATCGGTGATTTCAAATATGGTATTGAAATCAGCCCTTATCTTATTGCCCGGGAAATAAATCAACCTCACATTAGGGTACAGGTCATAGGTATCATTGATCTTCCACTTATAACCTGACATAAACAGGTAATTTCTTCTTTTCTGAAAAAGAGACTTATCCTTATTTCCGTAAATGTTATACTTGTCTACTGTGAAAAAATCGGGAAGAGAAAATCCTACATAGTAGTTTTTTGACAATAGCTGAAATCCCGCGCCCACTTTAGGATAAGTAGCCCGTACATCTGATGCAGCGATCACCACATCATCCGGATCCCATGCTTTCAGATCTGCCGTATTCAATCTGGCCGAGCTGAGGCCGGCGCGTAAACCCATATAAAGTTTGAGCTTATTGGAAAGAGGAATATAGTAAGAGTAATTTCCCAGCACATCAAGGTTGCTGGTAGCGCCGAACTTATCAAAATTAACATTGAGCCCGGCAGCCATTCTCTTTTGAGCAAACTTATAATCGGCCCAAAGCATATTGCTGATCGGCCCTCCTCCCAGTTTTCCGCCCCACTGAAAGCGGGTAACTAAATTGGCATTGAAATCTGTTTCATGCATTCCTGCAGCGGCAGGATTATAAATCAACTGATTGTACATGAAATTTACCGTCTGCGGCATTTGTTGCGCTCTCACCAGTTCAATACTTAAACTACATAGCAAGGCAACACTGACTAAAATACGAATCATCTTAAAAAGTAATTTTTGTTTTATAATCTGTTGTGCAAGTCGAAATACTGTATTAGTATCTTATCTCTAAAAAGCCCCTGATGGATTCTTCATTACTAGTGAAGACATAATAATATGTTCCGGGCACTAGATTTTCGCCTTTATCGGTTTTTCCATTCCAGTTATTCTCATAATTTTTCGCAGAGAAAATTACATTGCCTAAACGATCGAATATAGTAAGCCTGTTGCTTGCAGTCGGATCTATTCCACGCACTACGAAATAATCATTCTTGCCGTCATCATTAGGAGTAATGATCTGAGGCGCTTCTACCTGATCCTGTGCTTTCAATATAATAAGATAATCTTCTGTTTCACCAAAATCATTAGGGTTCTGACATGATTCGGTAGGAGAAAAAGAAGAGTCAGGCTGACAACGAACGCGTAATCTTTTGGGGCCTTCATATCCTTTTTCATTCTTAAACATAATATTTTTTACTTCTATAATCGTATCAGGAGAAACTGCTCCTGTTACAAATTCATCTCCTGTATTGAAAGCTCCGTCATTGTTATAATCAAGCCAGATGGCAACGTAATTAATATTCCCGGGTTTAAAAGGTACTGACAGCGTAGCAGAATACACTCCTCCAAGAATAAGCGTATCCACCAAACCCGATTCGGTAAAGTCGGTGTATCCTACATCACATTTACTAGAATCGCTGACCAGGTTATGCAGTTTAAAGCTTTGAATGTAGTTATAGTCGCAAGATGTTCTTTCAAGCGAACAAACAAGCGGCGCAAGCAGGTTGGCGTCTGTCGGAGTGGTGTTGACCGTAATATATACTTCCGAATAAGAAACAACCGTTATCCCGTACAGGGCAACACAAATTAATTTTCCGCTTGTTGCAGTATCGCTGAAAAAGATAGCCACCGTTTTGCCTATGGAATCAGGGAAGAAAAAAGAATAGTTACCTTTATAGGTCCATATATAATTATAACCCCATCCTGCAGGAACATCCAGCTGGAATGTTTGAACATTTCCTGCCGTTACATATGTATTACCCAAAATAAACATAGCCGGATTTAAATCTACTTTCAATACAGAAGCATCGACTACTTCCTGACCCACCAATATAATTCCGCCATCAGGAGTTT
>JAIERY010000290.1 GCA_019746425.1 Cytophagaceae bacterium | reverse complement strand
GAGAGTTTGTTTGCCCTTGCTCTTTTTGCAAAGTCATTTATTTTTTTTGTCAGACCTACTAAATTAAACTGGTCTGCATTTTTAATTACAGGAACGATCAGGTTATTATTTGGCAAGGCAACGGCTACTCCAATATTGATATCTTTCTTAATAATTATCCTGTCGTCTTCTATAGAAGAGTTAACCAGGGGATAATCTTTCAATGCTTTGATTACTGCTTCAATAAAAATAGGGGTGAAGGTAAGTGCAGCATTTTCCTTCTCCATAAATTCATTCTTCATCCTGTTTCTCCAATAAACTATATTGGTGACATCGGCTTCCACAAATGAAGTTACATGCGCGGAAATTCGCTTGGAGTCTATCATTCTGTCTGCAATCAGTTTTCTCATGCGGTCCATTTCGATGATCTCCACATTGCCATTTACTGATGTTGCAGGTTTAACAGATTCTTTATATTCTTCTTTAGAAGAGATAATATTTTTTTCTTTGGGAGTAATTTTACCTCTGTTGGAAATAAAATGAAGGATATCATTTTTAGTAACTCTGCCTTCTTTTCCGGTCCCGGAAACCTGCTCGAGCTCTTCCATAGTAATATTTTCCTGTCGGGCAATATTAAGAACCAGCGGAGAGTAAAATCTGCCTGCCTTATTGGCTTCTTTAAGAGTTCCATTGGAAATTTTAGGACTCTCTTCATATTTTATAACAGGAATTTTAACTTCCTGTGATTTGACTTGCGCGGTGATGATTTCCTGGGTAGAGTCTCCATCTGTCATGATTACGGCAATTGCTTTGCCTACAGGGACTACTTCACCTTTTTTAACCAATATTTCTTTCAGGATTCCGGAATGGGTAGCGGGCACTTCTGTATCTACTTTATCAGTAGCTACTTCCAGCACAGACTCATCCTGCTCAATTCTGTCTCCGACTTGCTTGAGCCAGTTGAGTATGGTTCCTTCCATGATACTTTCGCCCATTTTGGGCATAATCATCTGTACAAGTGCCATTTAATAAAGTATCGGTTTTAACAGTTTTTAACTGCTTTTATGATTGAATGTTGCAAAATTAGTATTTTTGGCCTTTATCTCAACTCTTTTCCGTCAAAGTTTCCCTTAATAAATTCAGCACTGCGACGGCTGCCAGACGCATGTTTATCTCCCTGTCATTTCCTAATGAGAGTTTTTTGGCAATTGTTTTTTTATTATCAGCTAAAGCTAGCCATACAGTGCCAACTGGTTTTTCTGAAGTACCTCCGCCGGGGCCGGCAATTCCGCTGCTGGCAAGGCCAATACCGGTATGAAATTTTGTTTTTGCACCTTCTGCCATTTCTTTAACGGTTTCTTCACTTACGGCTCCGAATTGATTAAGTGTTTCTGGTTTTACACCTAAAATATTTTGTTTGATCTCATTGCTGTATGCTACCAATCCGCCATGGAAATAATCCGAGCTTCCCGGAATAGAAGTAATAAAGTATGATATGAGTCCTCCGGTGCAGCTTTCCGCGGTGGCAATAGTTATTTTCTGTTCTCTCAGCATTTCACCAACCACTTTTGGTAGTGTATCCTGATCATAGCCATAAATATAATTGCCTGCTATTTTTTGCAGCAGGTTGATTTGCTCTTCAATTTCTTTTTTCAGCCGAACCTGATCTTTTCCTGATGCTGTAAGCCTTAGCTTCACTTCTCCATAGGAGGGAAGGTAGGCCAGTTTGATATATGAAGGAAGTTTTTCTTCCCAGTCTTTTATTTTTTCCGAGAGATATGATTCACCAATTCCAACAGTCTTAACCTCCTTATGCACAATAAAAGCAGGATTAAATTTTTCTTTTAACATAGGAATGATTCTTCCCGTCGTCATCGCTTTCATCTCGAAGGGTACGCCAGGCATCGAGACAATTACTTTATCTTTTTTATCAAACCACATTCCCGGTGCAGTACCCATTTCATTGCGGATATATATGCATGCTTCCGGAAGTAAAGCCTGGGTTTTATTCAGGTCGCTTAATTCTTTTCCTTTCTTTTTAAAAAAGGCTGTAACATCTTCAAGGGCTTGTTTATTTAAGATGAGGGGAGAATTAAAATATCCTGCCAGGGTTTTTTTAGTGATATCATCGTTGGTTGGCCCTAATCCACCTGTGATTAATATTATCTGCACTCTTTGCTCTGCTTCAGACAATGCCTCCCTTATTCTCCTGGCATCATCTCCTACAGAAGTTTTTTGAATGATGCGTACTCCTGCCTTAGAAAGTTCGTCACTTATCCATTGCGAGTTGGTATCGGTGATGTGACCAAAAAGAATTTCATCGCCGATGGTGATGATCTCTGCCAGGATCTCTTTCATATTTTAACTTTATAAAATAAAAATCAACATTTGATTTTAAATAAACAAAAAAGAGACGTTTATGGCGTCTCTTTTTTGTTATTATTTTATAATAGATTATTCAATTATAAATTTCCTGGTATAGATTTTATCCCCTATCTGTATTTTCGCAATGTAAATACCCTTTTTCTGCTGGCTGACATCAATCTTATAATTCTTAAGCATAATGCTTTCATATTCTTTTACCGAAATAAGTGATTCACCTATAGCATTGTAAATTTCAATATTGATTTTCTGAGGCGTATCCAGGATAAACTCTACGTTAATATAATTGGAAGCAGGATTGGGATGCATTTTTATTCCATCCTGTACGAATGGGAAATTACCATTAGGAACACCCATTACTACTATGGTATCAGTGTAGGTGTCTATGCAGCCGTAGTTTCCTGTTGCTGTTAATTTCACGACATACTTTCCTGTACTTGCGTATTGATGAGTGAATGAAGAGCTTGTGCTGGTATAGCCATCACCAAGATCCCAGTTGATTTGAGTAGCATTATCACTTTTATCTACAAAGAATGCATAAGGGAATTGACCCAGGTCTATTGTATCAGGTGTAAAATCAAAATCAGCATTTACTTCTGAATATATATTGATCTTTACCATGTCGGCGCTGCCTTCAAACAAAGAGTCAATCCCTTTTATATATATGGTGTCGGGCTGATATAGATTATTGATCGTATAAGACGGTCCGGTATATATAGGCATTGAGCTTGTTGCGGAATTGTAAAAATTAAACTTTGTTCCGTTGCCCGGAGTAATGGTTACATCTACAGTATCTCCGACGCAATAATTTTTGTCAGAAGCAACGGGAGTGCCGCTTGTATTGTAAGATCTGAATTTATCTTTGGCCAGTCTGGCGCTGTTTTTTAAATCCAGTACATCATCTCCTGCCACAAAGGCAAAAGCTATCGTCCTTTTTTCATTGTCAGCTACATTATATAACATACCTCCGACTACCTGAGACACATCAAAGCCCAATCCTGTTCCGCCTGCCTGCGGCCTGGCTATTTTATTACTCAGTGTAGCAAATTTTTCTGCACCGGAGAAACCGTCATTAGGGTTTATATTACCAGGTATAGTGGCATGATCCATTGAAAAACATTCTGGTGTATTATTAGTCAGAAGAACAACTCCTGCATATATTCCATTAGCGCCGGTAAAATAAGTATAGCCTATGCTATCCTGTGCATCCCAGTTCGCTTTATTCTGATTTGCAGTTTGTATATCCCAGTCTGTATAAATTCCTACAGCCAGCGAGTCCATAGTAGCTCCGCTCAGGTTAATAACATCGTATTCTACGATGATATATTTGTCATCCGGTGCTGCATCAAAGGCATATGTTCTCTGCTCCACTTTCACTCCTGCGGTATTGGTTCCGCTGGTATCTGTAAGGATACATCTTGCTCCCTGATCTCCTTCCGGTAAAGAAGCATATTTGATAAAATCAATATAGGTGAAATCATTATCCACTGATCCCGCAGGAGTTCCTCTCACACAATCAGAAACTTTTGAATTGCTCAGGCCAATCATCAGGCCGCTTTCATACATGATCGAATTTCCTTTATATACCATCCCGTTGCCCACAGTAGAGAATGCATCAATATATCCAAATCTTCCGGTGCTGGTAGCAGTGAGCGCTACCTGGTTGGTATCAATGTCCAGAAAGTTAGGATTAATATATGTTTCAAAATATTGATAGTCTGTATAATTTTTTACCGGATCTTCATATCCCAGCCTGAAAATTACCTGCTCGTTGATTCCTGCATTAGGGCTTATGTAGATAACGAAAGGATCTGCATAGTTGTCATTGTTTCCCAGCGTTGGAACAACTCCCAATGTATGACTGCCCTGAACAATGGTGATGTTAGGATTGGTGCTGCTTAAAGTTACTTGTGCGGAGGAAGAAGTTGGCCTGAGGTAGTTTATGAATTTACATTTTACTTTTACCGTATCACCGCTGAATGCGTATTCTCCATAATTATCCAATAAATGTTTTTCATACATTCTTACGGCAGGAGATACAGAATCAGTTAAGGCTCTGTATACATTAAGTCTTCCCTTTCCCATTTTCTCTTCTTTAAAGAGGATATTTTGTGGTAGTGTATCGATTAAGGGATCTGTTGTTACTCTTAATAGCTCTGCAACCTGCAAAGCATTCAACGCCGGATATTTTGATCTTACCAAACCAGCAGCGCCTGCTACAATAGGGCAGGAGAAAGATGTACCGCTGCCTGTAAAATAACTGCCATTATTTCTGGTAGACATTACTCTGCGTCCTAA
Organism: Cytophagaceae bacterium; assembly: GCA_019746425.1. GTDB lineage: Bacteria > Bacteroidota > Bacteroidia > Cytophagales > Cytophagaceae > JAIERY01. The sequence goes on along the minus strand of JAIERY010000290.1, from coordinate 5,622 downwards.
TGCACTAATATCCACATAATAGTTATATGTAGAAAAAGACCATTTTACTTCAACAAATGTATCTGTTGCGGCAAGATACATGGTGTCTATTCCACCTACTGAAAGCACGTTGTCATAGGATGCAGGGTAGTAAGGATTATCCATATTATCGTTTCCCGCCGCCGCCACTACAACTATATCATAATTTATAGCTGCATAATTAATAATGTCCTGCGCAGCGGAAGAGTAGCCGCCGGGGCCTCCCCATGATAAGTTTATTACTTTGCATCCGTGTTCAGCTGCGTATACAATACCTGGATAACCTTGCACAATGGAGGAAAATGGGTTGTCTGTCGCTGCTTTGACCGGCAGAAATTTACATTTAAATCCTATACCGGCGATACCTTTATTATTGTTAGTGTTTCCTGCGGCAATACCTGAAACAATAGTTCCGTGCTCATTGCCTGTTGCAAAGGGATTGTTATCGTTATTTCCTAAATCCCAGCCTCTGAAATTATCTGTATAGCCATCCAGGTCATCATCTATGCCATTGATCGGATCAGCATAATTATATTTTATCTGGTTTTGTAAATCTTCATGATCCCATTTTACTCCCGTATCAATTATTCCAATCACCACATTGGTATCACCATCTTCAATATCAAAAGCTTCATATAATTTCATCGCGGAAAAATAAAAACCTTGCGCGCTGTCGGGATGCGCATACCTGTCATCGGGAACAAAAAGAATTTTATCTACATAATATGGTTCAGCATATTCTACATAACCCGTTTTTTTAATTTTTTCCGCAATCACTTCTACTGAAAGATTTGCTGAATACTGCAATACATATATTAAAGAGATATCGGACAACTCATGGCCAAGTCTGTTTTTCTTTCTGTCAGGAGTCTGACTGTAAGGAAACATTTTTTCGATGGTAATGTCGCCCAGTTCTTTTGTCACTTTTGTAAAAAGAGGAGATTTTTTTTCCTGATTGACAAAATATGGTTTGATTTCAGGTTTAATTTTAAAGACTACGGTTTTGGGCAAATATTCCTTTCGGTCTCTGACTGACTTCAGCGGAGAATTTTTTAAAATTATTTCCTTATGCTGCGCATATGAAATATTTAAAATAATACACAGTAGTACTATGAGTGAAATGCGGTATTTATACATCCTGGTTATTTTGAGGAACTAGCTTAATTAAACGCTTTTTTATTAAGACATGTTCCAAGTTTTGTAGGTTGTTTTAAAAATATATGAACATTCTTACCAATTTATCACTAATATACGGGAAAAGTAAGCTTTTTAGACGATTTTAAAGGGGAATATGTTAAAAATCAATGTGATAGGTATGTGCTTATATTTCAAAATTGAAGCCCCTGGCTTTTAATTCTTTATACTTATTTTTATCAAACTGGTACAATTTTGCAGCTCTGTGCGCTACTCCCTGCTGCGATTCATTTAAATTGATTAATAAGTCCATACTCAGAATTTTTTTTCTGAAATTTCGCTTATCAAGAGCTTTATCCAGTATCGCTTCATATAATTGCTGCAATTGGGAGAGTGTAAATTTTTTTGGTAACAGTTCAAATCCGATAGGATGAAATCTCACATTGTTTCTCAGCTTTTCAATACCATTGTTCAGGATTTTATTGTGATCAAAAACCAGCTTTGGCGCCTGATCAATGGGATGCCAGATAGCTTCCTTGGCATTTGCCGATGCCTTTAAATTATAATCTCTGATTTTCACCAGGGCATAATAAGCAATGGAAATTACTCTTCTTAAAGGATATCTGTCAACTTCTCCAAAAGTATAAAGCTGGTCAAGATAAATATTTGACAGACCTGTGAGCTCTTTTAAAATTCGTTTTGCCGAGGAATCAAGGTCTTCATTGGTCTGTACAAATCCTCCCGGAAGCGCCCATTTACCTTTTTGAGGTTCACCGGCTCTTTTAATTAAAAGTATTTTGAGCCCGGTTTCATCAAAACCAAAAATCACGCAATCAATAGAAATAGAATCAAGGTTTTCCTTCCACATATTATCTTAGTTTTACACCAAAGCTTAAATTTATTTTTTCTCCTGGCTTCAATACGATCAATCCGTTTTTATTATTAAAAGCATCCGGCATGCAGGACATAGGTTCTATCGCAATGCATTTCCTGGAAGGAGGGGAATAAATCTGCACGTAGTTATATTTTTTTACTCCTGTTTCCTGCCATACGATCAGCGTTATGTTTTTCTCCTGATCGTAAAGTTCAATGCTGCTTATCCCATTCTTTTCTGCCAGTATATAACAATGATCAAAGTGATGGTCAGCTATCTGTCTGCCTTTTATAAAAGAAGGATCATGTATCGTTTTTTCTGTTGGGATCCCCCTGGAATCTGTTTCAACCAGACACTCAGATGGTATTTTAATTGTCAGATCATTTGCTTTGCTCCCTGTCTGAAAGTATGGGTGCCAGCCGTCACCAACAGGGATATTTTTATCCGATACATTTTTTGCGACGGTAGTGCATTTCAGGCCTTCGTCGGTCAGCATGAAAATAACAGTAAGATCAAGTTCAAATGGATAGCCTGTGTTTTTTTCTTTATAATGATATTTTAATTCAAGGCTTGCTTCTTTTTCACTGGCATGTTTAGCATTTATAGTAAATGCTGCTTCCAGGAGTAATCCGTGTATAGCATGTCCTTCAGAAGGAAAATTTTTTTTCAGAGAATATTTTTTCCCTTCAAAAATATAGTCACCATTATTGATCCGGTTTGGGAAAGGAAATAATTTAGAGCCTTTGAATACAGCCCGTCCTTCGCTCATTAACGAATTATAATTTTTGCTGCCATCAATCACATTGAAAATCTTATCCTTTTTATATAATCCTAATTCATTGATGGTAGCGCTGAAGCCGGGAATAACGGATGCAAATTCTCCTGTCTTATTATTGACAAGTTTTACTACTTCCAATTCGCCAAAGGCTTCAGTCGCAATTGAAAACATTTAATTAACGGATATATTGATTGATGATGTTTTCCAATAATTCCTGTTTACCGCTGGTTTGTTTGGGCTCTCCATGGTGCGCTGCAATGTTACGAAGATCCTCAAAGCTCAGCTCTCCATTTTCAAATTTTGCTCCGTCACCATGATCGTAAGAGGAGTATCTCTCTCTTCTGATTTTTCTATAGTCTGAATTTTCAAGAATGTCATGAGCAATCAGTAAGGCTCTGGCAAAAATATCCATACCGCCTATGTGCGCAATGAAAAGATCTTCCAGGTCGGTAGAATTTCTTCTGGTCTTGGCATCAAAGTTTATTCCTCCGGTTTTAAATCCACCTGATTCAAGGATGATAAGCATAGCTTCTGTCAATTCATTGATGTTGTTTGGGAACTGATCTGTATCCCAACCGTTTTGATAGTCACCGCGATTGGCATCGATGCTTGCCAGCATGCCTGCATCGGCCGCTACCTGCAATTCATGAGTAAAACTATGCAGTGCAAGGGTAGCATGATTCACTTCTATGTTTAATTTAAAATCTTTATCAAGTTCCTGCTCTCTTAAAAAACCTATCACTGTGGCGCAATCAAAATCATATTGATGCTTGGATGGCTCCATAGGTTTTGGCTCGATCAGGAATGTCCCTTTGAAACCAATCTTCCTTGCATAGTCTCTGGACATTCTTAAAAATTGTCCCATATGATCCAGCTCGCGTTTCATATTGGTATTCAGCAGGGACATGTATCCTTCTCTTCCTCCCCAGAATACATAATTTTCGCCTCCAAGCTCGACTGTTGCTTCCAGCGCTCCTTTCACCTGTGCTGCCGCATGGCATAATACCAGAAAATCCGGATTGGTAGATGCGCCATTCATAAATTTTGGATTAGAAAACAGGTTAGCTGTTCCCCATAAAAGTTTAACACCCGAATGTCGCTGCTTCTCTTTTGCGTAAGCAACCAGCTCTTTTAAATTTCTTTCTGACTCGGCTACATTTTTTCCTTCGGGTGCAATGTCAAAGTCATGCCAGCAATAATAAGGAATTCCGATTTTAGTAATGAACTCAAAAGCAGCATCCATTTTATCTTTTGCCGCCTGAATCTGATCGCTGTGCTTCATCCAGGGAAAACTTTTTGTTCCTGGTCCGAATGGATCGTTGCCTGTGCCGCAGAAGGTATGCCAGTAAGCTACTGCAAACCTGAGATGTTCTTTCATGGTTTTGCCTGCCACTACTTTATTTTCATCGTAAAACTTAAAGGCCAAAGGATTTTTTGAATCTCTGCCTTCAAATTTTATCTGTGACATCCCAGGAAAAAATTCTTTTCCTCCTATTAAAACATTTAATGTTTCAGATGATGAATTCATAGCTAAATATTTTTTTGTAAGTTTTTAACCCATTTAGAATATACTTCCTGGTATTTTTCTCCAAGAGATTTATCGGGAGAAATCGTTTCTGCTTTTTCCAGATTTTTAAATGCTTCTTTTGAATCCTTATATATTCCGGCGCCCATTCCCGCACCCCTTGCAGAACCCTGCGCACCATCGGTATTGTATAAATTGATTTCAGTATTGGTAATAGATGCAAATGCTTTGGTGAATAGAGGACTTAAGAACATGTTTGCTTTCCCGGCCTTAAGGCTCTTTACATTTATTCCGGTTTCTTTCATAATATGCAGACCATGGTAAAGAAAAAAAATAATTCCTTCCTGTACCGCTCTGAGCATATGAGGGATTTTATGCTTGTTGAATTGTATTCCATAGAATGAGGCACCCAGGTTTTTATTTCCCAGGCTTCTTTCTGCTCCGTTTCCGAAAGGATAGAAAAACAAATCATCGGCGCCCGGATTGGTTTGCATCGCCAGCTCATTCATTTTTTCATAGGTCAGGTTTTCACTTCCAAGCAAAGTGTTTTTCATCCAGTTGTTGGAATTACCTGCACCGTTGGTGCATAACAATACTCCCAGTCTTTTCTTTTCAGCAGTATGGTTAACGTGAAGGAACGTATTGATCCTCGATTTTTTATCATATTTGATCTGGTCTGTTACTCCATATACAATACCTGATGTGCCTGCTACAGTGGATACATCACCTGGTTCCAGCACATTTAAAGAAAAGGCATTATTCGGTACATCACCTGCGCGGTAAGAGACTATAATATTCTCATGCAATCCCAGCTCTTTGGCTGCTTCTTTGCTGAGTGTTCCATGATTGGAAAATACCGGGAATATTTCCGGAAGAAGGTCAGGAGATATGCCGTAGTTATCTAAAATCAATTTGGCTACATTTTCCTTTTCAAAATCCCAGAGAATTCCTTCTGATAATCCTGTAGCCGTTGTATTGATCTTTCCTGTAAGCTTCATGGCCAGGTAATCACCCGGCAGCATCGCTTTATAGATGTTTTTGTAAATATCGGGCTGATTTTCCTTTACCCATTTTAATTTGGAGGCGGTGAAATTGCCGGGGGAATTCAAACAGGCCGACAAACATTTTTCAGCGCCTATATCCTGAAATGCTTTGTCTCCGATTTCCACTGCTCTGCTGTCGCACCAGAGAATGGCTGGTCTTAATACATTTAAATTTTTATCTACGATAATAAGGCCATGCATCTGGTAAGAGATGCCGATGGCTTTGATTGCAGATTTATCAATTTTCACT
>JAIERY010000350.1 GCA_019746425.1 Cytophagaceae bacterium | reverse complement strand
ATTCAGAAAAAGGAATGCGATAGAAAACAGGTTTTAAAGGAGTGGTAATATTATTAACCGATGTGACCTCCTATTCCTGTGCCGGGGTACTGGCGGATTATTTTCATGCGTACCGCATAGGCAGGATCATAGGAACGCCGCATGCCAACTACAACCTGCATGGCGGATCCTATCCATTCAGGTTTCATCATGCGTATTTTAATTTAAATATTCCGCTGAGCAATTTTATTTATCCGGAGAATATAAAGATCTGGGATAAGGTGGATGTGGTGGCGGAATGAATTTGCTCCGGCATAGTATGGCTCCAAGCCATGCTATGCTTACAAAATTCTCGTCGTTACAAACCATAGCCGTCAGTTTAAGGCTCCAGTTAAATCACTTTTCTTGTCGCTATTGTTTAGCGCGCTCAAGATAAAATCCAGTCCAGGCACCAGGTGAGCAAGTTGTCTTTAAAGTCCATCCCTCCTTACCATACTTATCTAATATTATTGAAATTGATTCTACAGTTCCTTTTTCTTCATGAATTTTCTGACCATTAGAATACACTGATATTCTGCCGGCGAGAATAATTACTAAAAATTCATTTTGAGACACGGTATATTTAAACGAAAAAGTAGCTATAGCAATTAGTACTCCAGCTAAAAATAAACCTATTGATTTAAATGATTTCATATCTAAAAAATTATAGTAAAACATATTTATTTTCTTTTGCCTAATAAAAAATAAAAACTGAGAATATCTAGGCATAGCATGGCTTGGAGCCATACCATGCCTAAAAACTACTTCACCACATGCACCCACCCCACCTGCACTTCGCAGCCAGGATAGGTATAAGCATAAAAATAAACTCCTTCGGTCAACCCGGCGCCGGTAAAATCATTGTCATAATTTTCATTAAGGTAAACTCTTGCTCCATAAATATTAAATACTTCCAGCTTCGCTTTTTCATTTCCCGCCCCCAGTATTTCAAAGCGGTCGTTCTTCCCATCATCATTGGGAGTAACAAGGTTGGGAAGAAAAAGATGTATTTCATTTACCATAATCGTATCAGAGGCTTTGCCGCCGCAGATATTGGTAATGGTAACATAATAAGTACCCGCGCCTTTATAATGAAAAGATGAAGCAGCAGAGCCGTCCTGCCACACATACACATCGTATGGCTGCAAAACATCCACCGCAAAATCTCCTTCGGGATTGCACACCAGTAAATCAGGGCCGAAGTTTACTGAAGGAACATTATAATAATCAATAGAAATTGTATCTCTATCGATACAACCGGAATCATTGGCGGCCTGCACATGATAAATTCCAATGAGACTGGCATTGAAAGATTCCATCACTGAACCATCCTGCCAGAGATAATTATTTAATCCGGCTCCTGCATGCAAGGTAAGATTTGTTCCGAAGCAAATGCTTGTATCTTTCCCCAGGTCAATCACAGGCTTAGCATTCACCAATACATTTTGTGTACGAGAATAAGTTGTATTGCAAACTTTACCTTTTGCGATATAATTGATGGTCGCCGGTGGAACCGCATTTAAATCCGCTCCGGCCGTAATAGCAGTATTGGGATTGGAAGCAGTATACCATTTGATATTTGTCCAGCCACTGGCAGAAAGATGTATGCTGTCACCCGGACAAACGATAGTGTCACCTGTAACCACAAGCGGTGGAATTTCCAGTGGTATGACTGAAACATCATCTATATAATAATAAGTAAAATTAATATCTCCTTTATCTCCCAGGTATTCTATGGTCATCTGCGCGTTGGTAGCAAAGCTTCCTATGATAAGATATTGCCAGGCGGAAGTTGCAGTAATCGTATCTGAAATTTTCACCCAGTTGATCGTATCGTTGATCACATTGGTCTCTACAATCTGCGGCGTAAAAGAAAGCATCGCAAAAGTATCCACGAAAACGTCTGTATCTGAAAAATACATGCCGATTAAATTTTGCGCATAATTGGTTTGTTCGGCGAGCGATACATACATCTCGCAATAATATTTTTTCCCGGGCTCCATCGGACAATCAAACTTTACTTTCAGATATTCACGTCGATTTTCAAAATATGGTTTAAAGCCGACAAAATTATTCCCGGTGCGCGGCATCTGTGAGCCAATTGGGAAATAATTATTGGCTGGGGCATTGCTGACAGGCATAGCGGTCATGCACCACACGGGTGAAAGGGTGCTGAGTATATCAGAGGTACCTTTATTGGGAGCCTTCCAGTTGCTCATGTAAAATTCAAAATCCTGGTAAGTGCCGGAATTATAGCAGGGCGGATATCCTGCCTTTAATATTTCAAAGCTTGGATTAGGCACAAGATTCTGAGCAATTGCCTTTACAGTAAGAAGCAAGAGAATAAAGACGATGCAATAAAATTTATGAAGGGGGCCTTTCATAATCGGAACAATGAATTTACGAAAAATCCGGGAGAATAAGGTTAATTTCCATAACTTTATCCATGCACTCTCTTAAACCACTTCTGCACCAACAATGTCTGCGCTTTGCGGAAGAGCGTATTGCTGCCGCACAGACAGCTATAGAAGATGCACAGGCCTCGGCCAATGAAGAAACCAAGAGCAGTGCGGGAGACAAATATGAAACAGGACGATCAATGATGCAGTTGGAAATAGAAAAAAATTCTGCTCAGCTGGCTGAAGGAATGAAGTTAAAACAGACGCTGTCTCTTATTAATCCGGACAATACTTCCGATAAAGTTTTATTGGGCAGTCTTGTGATTACGGGAAATGGAATTTTTTATATTGCCATCAGCGCCGGACAAATAAAGCTTGATAATAAAATATTTTTTGCCGTTTCCCCGGTCTCTCCTATTGGCGCTTTGCTTATGGGAAAGAAAAGCGGCGACCAGGTAGAGTTTAACGGAAAGAAATTTTCAGTGAAGGAAGTCTATTAAAAAAAAGGCACAGGTTTAGCGAATCCCTGAAGGCTTCGCCAACCGCTGGCCAGGGTTAGTTTGCGAAGCCTCCAGGGGTTCATAAACTTTATCATTCTTGTCCGACTAAAACTGTGGGAAAACGGGGTAAATTTTTTTTCTTCTACGCGGAGATTACAAAATGTAAAATCACTTATCCTCGCATGTCAGTATTAAAGAATAAATTCTATTTTATAAAGAAGGGGCATAAATAAAATAATTAACATTAGCCCTGAAGTACTTTTTCTGTCAGCTCGACACCTTCTTCCAAAAGCAGGTTTTCCCATTTGTCAGCATAAGAGCCCCCAAACAATCTTTGGAGCTCTTCTCTCCTTTCCAGCACCTTTTTGCGAAAGCTCCAGCAGGTATTGCGCCTTAAAGAAATCCTTTCTGATAGCTCATCTATAGTCATATGACCGGAGCCTGGAGCAATCACTGTGTATACAATATAAAATGCTTTATTAAGGGGGAATTTAACACCGTGGAATAGAGTGTATGCAGTGACAGATTCTGCATATTTACAACGCGTACATTTTCTCATATAGGCCTTCTCTCCTGTGCTGTATTTAGTGTTGGTGCATTTCCTGCATTTATATTCCTTTCCCCATTTAAGATCATCGAGATATTGATAGCAGCTTAGCTCATCAGGAAAATTTTTTGAAAACTCCTGACAGGAAACTTCTTCGGATAAAATACCGCTTTCTGTTTTTTCCTTAATATAGCTTCGCATTTCCCGGTCTTTAAGATCAAGTTGCGCCGACAGGTTATTTAACTGTTTATGCCCTTCATAAATTTTTTCCTTGGCCAGATATAGTTCCTTTGTCTTACTTTCAATAAGAGATTTGTTTTCTCTGATTTTATCTTTCATTTCAGCAAGTTCTCCACTCAATGCAGCATTTATCCTGATTTGCTCCATTATTTTTTTATGAGCCTGTTTTTCATTGTTAAGATTTTTAATCTGCTGCTTGCGGTTTTGCTTTAGTAAAAAACAGAGTGTTACACCACATACAGTTGTAAGCAATATTATTCCGGCGCTAATACCATGAAGAAAAGCATGGTCTGCTACAAGACCCGCGATGACAAAAAAGAAAATACCGGATAATGAAAGAGAAATGAGTTTAAAATGTACTTGCCCCATAAATAAAAATTTTTACCTGTTGAGATAATAAATTTATAAGGCGAAGCTTTGTAATTGGGGTCTACCAAGATAATGAAAAATTTGATTTATATAAAGCAAATTATAATTTGATGATAATTGGCTCCTCAATAAGGTGTGGCTGAGGCTTTTCCCCCTCTATATAGCCCTTCCTGACTTTCCATTTTATAATTTTTGTGAGTCCGATCGGATAGATTGTGATTTTATCCGCGGCGATATGAAACCGGAGGAAGTTCTTATACCCCTCCCATCGTAAAGAAGAAAAAGCTTCGTTATCATGAATTCCGGCGGCATTGGAAAGCATCAGGTATATTCCAAGGACAAGACTGCCGCTAAAACCTCCCAGCAGAAACATACCGGCTGAAAAAATAAAGATGCTCTGGTAATTATAGCCGGCTTCATGAAAGCTCAGATATGATAATATCCAGATGATGCTTAAGCCGGAAACAATATGCAGCAAACCCTGAATAATCCCGGCTACATAGGCAAACCCAAACTTACCCGAACGCTTATCTGAAAATGCCATCGAGCCAAAGAATATCCCAAACACAATAATGAGCAAACCCGGGCTGAATATGATCACCGACATGATTTTGTGCAAGGCAACAGGAATATTATACCAGGCGGGTTCGATCTTGCTGAGTACGGCAAAAACCGGACTGTAATAAGTAACGCTCTGAAGCAGCCATGCCATGAAAAGGTATACAGTACCCATGAAAGCGGAAAACTCCGGATTGAAAAAAGGAAATAAAAAATTTAAAAAAAGCAGTCGCGAAGATTTTTCTTTGGAAGGAAATGTCTTTTTCAATTCCATTTCTCCTTCTCTTACCCTGATCTTCTTTTGTAAATTATGAGTAGGATGTAAAAAGGCGCCTCCCCCGCCGGAGATAATTTTGTGTACTGTACCATTCTCCGTTTGCCTGCTATACCTGGAATAATGATGTGAATCTCCTGCAAGTGTAATCAGCAGTTCAAAACCTTTTTCTATAATATATTTATTTTCAAAATATTCTAATATTTTATAATTCACCTCTTCTTCTTTTGACTTATATATCCAGCTCGGTTTGGAAGTGCATAGAATAATCTTATCGCCTTTCTTCATTTTGGAAGAAGCAAAAGCAAAATAATCAAGCTGAGGCTTATCGATATCGGCATCCAATTGAATGTCTATTCCCCACAGCCATACATTTTCCCTCAGCTTCAGCGCGAAATAACTTCGATGCTGCATCGCATACCAGTTGCCTATAAACCTGTCGTTGATAAATATTTTTAGAAAATTTGCCAACCCGTCATACCAGTCATGGTTACCAGGAATAGCAAACAAGTGCGGGTGATCATTTTCTTTTTCATTTTTAGGATAAGCTATTTCATAAGGAGAGATGAATCTGGTTTCGTAGTGTTTTTTGTTAGCAACAGGATATACCTGGTCTCCTCCCATCACAAGGACCTTTCCCCTATGCGTTGGATAATTATCTACAGTAAGATGATCGGCTGCAAGCAAAGAAGCCACGGTAAATGTAGAATTAAATCCATCGCCCAGATCGGCTACATAATCAAGCCATAAATCTTTTTCTCCGGAGTAATCAAAAGATTCATTCCCGCTGATAGCAGCCTGAATTTCTCTCCTGTCTGCATAAGACCCGAAAATACCAGACACGAGGGATTTCACGCCGGTAGTGATAAGCTGACGCACATTGTACCAGCCTACCATAGGATAGGGCTTAAATTCTTTGTTCTTTTCCGGAATCAGGTATTTAAAAAAATCAGACTTATTCATTAAATGTAAAACACTGAAATTCATAGATGGTTTGGATTAAAACTTAATAAGTCATCGTATGACTATATAAATCATTGCAACAGAAGTAGGCTTTCCATTTATCAATTAACAGAAGTCATCCGATGACTAAACCCCTCGATAGCACTTGCATAAACGATTAAAATCGCCTAGTTTTCGGCAAACATTTTTTATATGGGATCAAGCATCACTACCATTTTTCTTCCCCTGGCATTAGCCATCATCATGTTCGGACTGGGATTATCTTTAACAATTGTCGACTTTAAAAGAATTATTCTGGACCCTAAGGCAATGCTCCTTGGGTCATTCACTCAATTGGTTGTTTTACCGGCTCTGGGTTTTGGAGTAGCCGCGCTGATGTTAAAAGACAATCCCGAATTGGCAGTGGGATTAATCATCCTGGCCATGTGTCCGGGTGGACCTACTTCTAATTTGCTCACCCACCTCGCCAACGGAGATACAGCCTTGTGCATCTCATTAACAGCCATATCAAGTATTGTGAAAATATTTACGATCCCGATAATGGTCAATGTTGCTATTGTACAGTATTTAGGAACTGACAGCGCTTTACAAATGAATGTAACTAAATCCATATTGCAGATATTTGCAGTAACCATCGTACCTGCGAGTATAGGAATGATCGTAAGAGCATATGCGTCGAAATTTGCAGATAGCACACAAAAGCCTGTTAAGATTACCTCTGCAGTTTTTCTTGTGCTGATTATTCTAGCTGCAATTCTTAAAGAAAAAGAGAATATAGGAGATTATTTTGCCTCATCAGGCCCTGCGGCTCTTCTGTTAAACCTGGCAGGAATGAGCATTGGTTATTTTCTTCCTGTTTTATTCAGATTAACAAGCACCCAGCAAATCACAATCAGCATTGAGACCAGTATACAGAATGGCACGCTGGCAATTACCATTGCCAATACCATGCTTCATAATTCTGTAATGGCAATTCCCCCGGCTGTTTATAGCATTATTATGTTTATCACTGCGGGATTGTTTATTGCACTTTTAAACAGAAAAAAAGTCACTACTACTGCTGCATAAAAATATCTGAAGGTTTAAAGTAAATAGCCAACTTACAGGTTGGCTATTTTAGCTGGTCGCTGGATGTGATTATTTTTTTGCTTTGTTGTCTGCATTATTTTCCCCGCCGGGCATTCCTTCTTTATCCAGGATCTGTCTTATTTTTCTGAGGCTGGATTCAAGGTCATGGTTCGTTTTCAATATTTCCTTTTTCAGTTTCAACCATCTTTTTTGTAATTCCATAGCAATTAAAATCTGAATGATTTTACGTGAAAAAATTCATAGTAGTTATTACAGAAATGAATGGTAAAAACCGAATGGTAAAAACGAAATATGCCACATAAAATAGCCCATGCCTTAAGGCATGGGCTATTTTATGTGGCCTGGGCATCCGCGGCTTAAAGTCTCTCCAGTAGTTCCCCCGCCAGGGAAAATCCTTTATCCAGTGCCCGGGTAGCAAATTGCTTCGCTTTTTCTTTCTCACCCATCGCTTCATAGATTTTTGCAAAATACCATTGCCATTCCCCTTGTTCCGGCTCAAGTGAAGCAGTATATGCTGCGACTTTTAAAGCCTCATCAAATTTATTCAGGTAAATACAGGCATCCATTTTATTAGCAAGCAATGTAATCCATTGAGGATATATTGCCAATCCTTTATCAAAGTACTCTAACGCCTCTTCATATTTTCCAAATTGATAAAGGTTATATCCGACACTATTGAGGGCAACAACATGGCTGGGGTATATTTTTAAATGCTCTTTGATATTCTTAATAGAAGCTTTTAAATAATCTGTAGCATCCTCCTGGTCACCGGCATAGGATTCATACATTCTCCCTATCGCCAGAAAATAATTTTTGAAAAACAAACCCAGGTCATCTGTAAGCTTGTCTATGTCTGAGATAGTATAGAAGATAAAATCATTGGGAGCTTCTGAATAATCTTTGGCGCGCTTATCCTGAATAATAATCACGGGAAGATTTTTGTAAGGTCTTGCATTGTACCCAGCCGCGGAAGGAGCCACTTCATTATACCATCCGGGATAATTTCTGGAATCCATCACCATAGTATTTTTATTGATGGAATTTTTAAAATCTGCAGGAGTACCAAGTGTATACCAGTCCGCAATTGCCTCAGTGACTTTCTGAAATTCCTCATCGGTAAATTTCAACCACATCAGGTAGTTTTTTCCATCTTCCCTTCTGTATGGTCTAAGCTCAGGTAAAATATTATTTTTAAAATCAGAATAGAATTGCGCCTCGAGCTCGCTATCGCTGGACACTGCTTCCTCTTCCGGTTCCTCTCCATCGCTATATAAATTTCCTCCTGATGGCTCTACCAGCGTTTCAGAGCCATCCTCTCCTATTAAATATATAAATTGAATTTCAGAAGGCTCTAAAATATGATCGGGGAACTCTTCAAGTTCCAGGTGATAAACTTCTCCTCCGCTGTATCCTTCTGCCAGACAATATCCGCTTACCGTAACTTCCTCATCCTGTATTTCCGGATCCATGGTTTTTATTCTGATCTTTTTACCTATCAGCATTTCAAAATCTTCCTCACCATATAAATTATCCAAAGGTTCAGGAAAAGCATCTGAAAGATTTTCCGGAGACACATAATGCTTCTGATAATTTTCATCTACCAGGAAAGCAACGTTCAATCGCCATAATTCAACCTCATAATTATCAACTACCAGTTTTGTTTCTGCCGCATTTACTTCACTCAAAGTCCCCCGCAACTCATAGAAGCCATCAAAATTTCCATAGAAATTTACGCTCATACCTATGTATTGGGAAAAGCCATCAATGAATTCGGATGGGTAGGCAAAATTATCAGTATCGTATTCATCCAGGGGCATGTAGTATACCGGCAGCTGGCCTTCTATGAGCAAATCAATCTGATCGATGCTGGTGATAAGAATCTTTTCTTCTTCGGCGCCATGAAAGGTAATGTAATCGCCTGCAGGATCCTTCTGTATCTCACAAACTATCCCTTCTATCGGATCTACTTCTTCCTCAATATAAATCTGCACTTCCTGGTTGGCAATTGAATAAAGCTGCTCTGCGTTGTATCTTTCCATTATTATTATTGCTTTTATTTTGTCATCCTGGGCGTAGCGAAGGATCCTGGTAAGTTAAGATCTGTAGAACTAATAATACAAGATACTTCGCTACGCTCACATGACAAATATATTTATTTTACTTCCTCAATACTCTTTATATCTTTGATCATTACAGGTACTATTGCTGCCTGTATTCCATCACCCCATAACATTCCCCGCTCCTTTAGCATTCCGGCAACTCTCACTTTTTATTTTCAAACTGAAGAATTTCCTCTTCGCTCCTCACTCCTTTTTGATGAGACTCAATGGCCACATGCTGCCTGTCGGCTAATTCAATATAAGCCATTCCGCTGTAAGTTGTTTGTCCGGGTGTTTATTGACATTCATTTGCCGGTAATATCCTTCGATAGCTACTTCTTTATAGTAATTGTTTTTAAAATCTTCGGATTTGACAATAATAATAGGTAGTGATCCATCAGAAACAGGAACAGTAATATTTTTATTCGACATGCAGGAGTAAATTAACAGAAGACTTATTATCAATACCACCTTTATCATTTTCATCTTTTTTTATGAAATGAACATAACCCATAATTAGAGTTATTATAATTATAAAAAAAATCAAAGGGAGAAAACATCCCCATTTCGCATTCCAGTTCTTATTGGATTCCGTGCGAAATCTTGTTGATCCTTTATATCTGTAATCAGTATTAATCATTGATAAATGAACAGACTTTACTTTTCTGCAGAAACAAATACTTTCCGGTTTAGCATTTGTGAAATACAAACCACCCCAATTCTTCCTTCAGAAGAATATCCCCTCCTTAAAAAAGGAGGGGACTTATAAATCTTATTTTTAATGCCGTGGACTATGGACTGTCGACTGTCGACTATTTATCAATCATGAAACTTATGAATCATATCGGCGATCAAGCCGGTCCAGCCGGTCTGATGGTTGGCACCTATACCTGCTCCTGTATCTCCGTGGAAATATTCATAGAATAACACGTACTCATTGAAGTTAGGATCATTTTGTATCCTCGGATTATTATTGTAAATAGGACGCTTACCGTTCTCATCTTTCAGGAAAAGTTTCATCAATCGTTTACTCACCTCTTTGGCTACATCATAAATAGTCATGTAATTTCCGGAATTGGTAGGATACTCGATCTTGAAATCATCCCCATAGTATAAATAAAACTTCAGCATTGATTCAATGATCAGGTAGTTTACCGGGAACCATATAGGACCTCTCCAGTTGGAATTACCTCCAAAGAGTCCTGAATCAGAAT
>JAIERY010000082.1 GCA_019746425.1 Cytophagaceae bacterium | reverse complement strand
CAGGATTACAGGCGGTAGCAACAGCTAAAAGGCTTGGTGCTGTAGTGGAAGTAACGGATGTAAGGCCTGAAACGAAAGAACAGGTGGAATCCCTTGGTGGAAAATTCCTTCAGGTAGAAGGCGCAGGACAAGTGAAAACAGAAGGTGGTTATGCAAAAGAGGTTTCCGAAGAATATTTAAAGAAACAGCAGGAACTGGTTAGAAAACATATTGCGGAAGCAGACCTGGTAATTACCACTGCATTGGTTATGGGTAAGAAAGCCCCTGTACTGATACCGGAAGATATGGTTAAAATCATGAAAAACGGTGCAGTCATAGTAGATATGGCAGTAGAGGCAGGAGGTAACTGTGCGCTCAGTGAATTAAATAAAACAGTTGTTAAAAATGGAGTAACTATTATTGGCGAATCCAATCTACCTTCTTTATTGCCGATTAATTCCAGCGAACTTTATGCTAAAAATATAAGTACTCTTCTTTTCCATCTCGCTACTAAAGATGGATTTAAATATGAAATGGAAGAAGATATTACCAAAGGTTCTGTGATCACCCATAAAGGGGAGATTCTGAATGAGCTCACGAAGAAAGTACTAGTAAAGTAGTTGACAATTGACTGTTAACAATTGGTTAATTGCTTTTATTGTCAATTGTTGACCTGCCTGTTGTCAATTTCTTTTTTTATTGCGCTTTCTTCTATATTTTAAATCATCCGAATATATACTATTTTGCACCTGAATGGCACTTAATATTCAGGAAATACAAGCTCCTATCGCTGCTGATATTCAGAGTTTCGAAAAGAAATTCCGTGAATCAATGAAGACTAAAGTCATGCTGCTTGACCGTATCATGACCTATATTGTTAAAAGAAAAGGGAAGCAGCTTAGGCCGATGTTTGTGTTCCTTGTTGCCAGAGTTTGCGGAAATGTGAACGATTCTACTTACAGAGGTGCAGCTTTGATAGAGCTTCTGCACACGGCCACCCTGGTTCATGATGATGTAGTCGATGATGCTAATTATCGACGTGGTTTTTTTTCAATCAACGCCTTATGGAAAAATAAAATTGCAGTGCTGGTAGGGGACTTTCTTCTATCAAGAGGCTTGCTTCTTTCATTGGAAAATAATGATTTCCAATTATTGAAAATTGTTTCCAATGCTGTAAAAGAAATGAGTGAGGGAGAGTTGCTTCAGATGGAAAAGGCAAGGAACCTTGATATTACCGAAGATATTTATTATGAAATAATCAGGCAAAAAACAGCTTCTTTAATTTCCTCGTGCTGTGCAGTGGGGGCGGCTTCTGCAGGAGTCGATGATAATACTGTTTTGCGTGCCAAGCAATTTGGAGAAAAAGTGGGGATGGCATTTCAGATTAAAGACGATCTGTTTGATTATAATACTGCCGAAGTTATTGGAAAACCAGTAGGTATTGATATCAAAGAAAAGAAGATGACGCTCCCTTTAATA
This sequence comes from Cytophagaceae bacterium, assembly GCA_019746425.1. GTDB lineage: Bacteria > Bacteroidota > Bacteroidia > Cytophagales > Cytophagaceae > JAIERY01. The sequence goes on along the minus strand of JAIERY010000082.1, from coordinate 8,687 downwards.
TTTGCACTTAATAAAGCGTCATGGCTTGAGAAAAGGAGAATAGTTAATATCGTTAAAAACGAAAGCGATAAGCCTAAAAAAGTTGCTGAGGTAATCGCATTTGTAAAAAAATCAGGCGGTATAGAATATGCTTCTGAAGTGATGAAAAAATATGAATCTGAAGCATTTGCTCTGCTCAATACCTTCCCGGATTCTGTCTATAAACAATCTCTGGAACAGTTGGTTAAATATACTATAGAGAGGGAAAAGTAATACCGGTCATAAAACTGGTATTGTTGACAGAAAGGATTATTATGAAAAGAGCAATGAATATCAAATTTAAGGCTCTGAAAAATAGAATTGCTTCAGAAGCAGAAGATATTCTTCAGAGTATTTACAAGAATACAGATGGGTTAGCAAAAGATATCTCGAAGGAAGTATCGAAAATTGATTTGGACAGTATATACAAAGCTGCACAAAAGAATATCCAGTCCGCTGCGAAGGATGGTAGCAGGGTTTGCCGTAAGAGCTTAAGGAGGTTTAAAAAATCAGATCTTTATAAAGGATTGAATAGAGAGGTTCCAAAGCTTTTAACTTTAATTGCAGGTTGGTCAACTCTGCAACTAAGAAAGGCAGAGAATATTTCTACGCAGCTTTATGGCCAAACAAGAAAATGGGTAGTAAAGCAGTATCCTAAAGTGGAAAACTGGGTTTCTGATGCTACTTCTGATATCAGGGAGTGGGTTTCCGATAATTATCCGAAAATGCGAAGCTTTGCAAAGGAAAATTATCCTAAAATTGAAAATTTTATTTTAAACCAGGTTCCATTATACCGAATGGTATTTGCGAAAATGGCTTAATGTAGAGTATTCATTAAATAAAAAAGTCCTGCCAATTCCTGGCCGGACTTTTTTATTTATGAATACAGGTGTTTTTGTGCTTTCAAACTAAGTGCGTAACTTAGATATGGAATTTATCAAATATCATCGTGGAAAAGCAAACAGACAACTTTAAACTGGAACGCAGACTTAGAAAATCCACCTGGGATGCCGTTAAGGAATTTAAAATGATAGAAGAGGGGGATAAGGTTATGGTTTGTCTGTCTGGAGGAAAAGATAGCTATACGATGCTTGATAATCTTTTACACATCAGAAAAGTCACTAACTATAGTTTTGATATTGTTGCTGTTAATCTTGATCAGAAGCAACCTGATTTTCCTGAACATATTTTGCCCGAATACCTCTCTCAGTTAAATGTACCTTATAAAATTGTTGAAAGGGATACCTATAGTATCGTGAAAGATAAAGTGCCGGAAGGTAAAACCATGTGTTCATTATGTTCCAGGTTGAGGAGGGGTATTTTATATAGTACAGCTAAAGAAATTGGAGCAACTAAAATTGCACTGGGGCATCATAGAGAAGATATTATAGAAACTTTTTTCCTTAATATGTTTTTCAGCGGAAAGCTAGAGGCTATGCCGGCAAAATACAGAACGGATAATGGCGAGCATATAGTGATCAGACCTTTGGCTTATTGTAAGGAAAAAGATATTACAGAATACGCAGTGCTGAAAAAGTATCCGATTATTCCATGCAACCTTTGCGGCTCTCAGCCAAACATGCAAAGAAAAATTACTAAGAAAATGCTCCAGGATTGGGAAAAAGAATATCCTCATCGAATAGAAATTATCTATAATTCTATTAAGAATATATCTCCGTCTCATCTGTTTGATTCAGGTCTCTACGATTTTGAGCAGCTCAAACCCATATTGAAAGAAGATATGGTTAAAAGCATATCTGACCTCGTTCCCTGATGCCTCAGATACGTGAAAATTATCATGTATTTTAAAATCTCAAAAGTACTTATTTAATAAATAGCGTACCTATTTCTGGAAATTTGGCATATATAACCATGGTGTGGAAAAAATGCATACTAATTCATTTTAATTATAAATGAAAAATGTATTTTTATATTATAATTATCCTATGCTATAAGCTTTATGAGTCCCTGCATACTTCTCATAGATGATGATCAGATAAGCAATCATCTTACTCAGGCCACCTTAAAAGGGTCGGGTATAAATCATATTCAGGTGGTAAATAATGGCAAAGAAGGATTGGATTATATCCAGTCAGCACTTCGGTGGAATAAACCTTTGCCTACTCATATATTACTGGATATTAAAATGCCTGTGATGGATGGCTTTGAGTTTTTAAAGCAGTACCGGAGTTTAGGATTCGAAAATTCAGGCATCAAGGTTATACTTTTTACTTCTTCTATTAATCCCAAAGGCTTTGACTTCCTGAAAGAATTTGGCTTTAACGAAATAGTTATTAAGCCGCTTACTCAGGACAAAATTAATTCTTTACTTACTCAATCTCTCGCACAAAATTAACTTCTAAAAGCATTAGTGCATCCGGAGAGATTCGAACTCCCAACCAACAGAACCGGAATCTGTCATTCTATCCAATTGAACTACGGATGCAGTTTATAATTATGAATTTTGAATTAGTGATTGAGTGAATGACATACAGGATAGTTTAGTTTATAAATCACTCAATCGCCAATGAATCGTGCGGTCGGAAGGATTCGAACCCTCAACCCTCGGAGCCGAAATCCGATATTCTATCCAGTTGAACTACGACCGCTTAAAATAAAATTGGTCATTAGTCTTTTGACCAATGACCAATGACTAATAATTCTATAAAGTTATTTTGCCAAAACTTCTTTTACTTTCGCCGCAGCATCTTTTAGTAATATCGCCGGGAATACTTTTAATCCTGACTCATTAATGATCTTTGCTGCTTCCTCGGCATTTGTTCCTTGTAATCTTACAATAATAGGCACTCTGATATCTCCGATTTTTTTGTATGCTTCTACTACACCGTTTGCTACCCGGTCACATCTTACAATACCCCCAAAGATATTGATAAGAATTGCTTTTACATTTGGATCTTTTAATATAATTCTAAATCCTGCTTCTACAGTTTGTGCATTGGCGCCACCGCCCACATCTAAAAAGTTTGCAGGTTCTCCTCCCGATAGCTTGATAATATCCATGGTGGCCATAGCTAATCCGGCGCCATTTACCATGCATCCCACATTTCCATCAAGTTTTACGTAATTAAGGTTTGCTTCTGAAGCTTCTACTTCCAGTGCAGCTTCTTGTGTCTTGTCTCTTAAAGGTTCAAACTCCTTGTGTCTGTATAAAGCATTATCATCCAGGTTTACCTTTGCATCTACAGCAACTATTTTGTTGTCTGAAGTTTTAAGCAAAGGATTGATTTCGAATAAAGAAGCATCGATATCTTCATAAGCCTTATATAAAGCAGTAATGAATTTTACCATTTCTTTAAATGCATCTCCTTCCAATCCCATTTTAAATGCGATTTTTCTCGCCTGAAATCCCTGCAGACCAACTTTAGGATCAATCCATTCTTTGATTAATCTCTCTGGATGTTTATGAGCAACTTCCTCAATGTCCATTCCACCCTCAAGGCTAAGTATGATTACATTTCTGCTTTTGCTTCTGTCAAGTAGTATCGATAAATAATACTCTTTTGGTTCAGTTGCTCCCGGATAATATACATCTTGTGCTACCAGAACTTTACTCACCATTTTTCCTTCGGGACCTGTCTGGTTATTTACCAGTTTCATTCCGATTACCTGTTTGGCAAGATCTTTCACCTGGTCAAGATTTTTGGCTAGCTTAATTCCTCCTGCTTTTCCTCTTCCTCCGGCATGTACCTGCGCTTTAATAACATACCATTGTGTTCCTGTATCTGCATTTAATTTTTTTGCAGCTTCAAAAGCAGCTTCAGCGGTTTCAGCTACGATACCTTCCTGGATTCTTATTCCATATTTTTTCAGGATTTCTTTTCCCTGATATTCATGTATATTCATCTTGACAAAAAGTTTAGGTTACGAATCTAAACTATTTGACTTTTAATTTCAAGAAAAATGGCTTTTTAATCCAATTGGTTATATTTTGTCATTTGTAAATTTTAACTGATGCTGATAGCAAAGAATATATATAAATCTTATGGGGAATTACAGGTATTGAAGGGGATAGACCTGGAAATTAAAAAAGGTGAAATCGTTTCCATTGTAGGAGCATCTGGTGCAGGTAAAAGTACCTTATTACATATATTGGGAACCCTGGACAGACCGGATACTGGTGACTTAATAATTAATGAATCAAATCTGTTTTCTATCCGATCTAAAGATCTTGCTGCGTTCCGTAATAAGCATATAGGTTTTATATTCCAATTTCATAATCTATTGCCTGAATTTACAGCCTTTGAGAATGTATGTCTTGCCGGATACCTGGGAAAAAGAGAAAAAGAACAAGTAGAAAAAAGGGGAAAAGAATTGCTGGACTTTCTCGGGGTTTCTCACCGGTCAGATCATAAACCCTCAGAGCTTTCCGGTGGAGAGCAACAAAGAACCGCAGTAGCCAGAGCGCTTATCAATTCTCCGGCTTTGGTACTGGCAGATGAGCCTACAGGGAACCTTGATTCTCAGAATGCCGAAGAATTACATAAGCTATTCTTTAAACTCAGAGATACCTTAAATCAGACCTTTGTAATTGTAACACATAATGAAAAGCTTGCAAATATGGCTGACAGAAAACTGGAAATGAAAGACGGAAAAATTTTGACTGCATAGTATTTGCCTGATTTACAGTATCATAAAAAATGACCCTTAATTTTTAAGGGTCATTTTTTTATAATTTCATATAAATATTACATGTATATTGTAGTTAATATATTACATTGTTTAATAAAGATTAATATTTTTTAAAAGTGCCATTTATAGCTTTATTGTGATTTTTATAGTAGAAATACTGAATTTTAAAATGAAAAATGGTACATAGTATTGGATTAAATATTTTCTAATAACTTTGATTTAGTAACAAAAACATTTCAATATTACATAAGTTAATACATTAAAGATAGCAACAAGGATTAGTCCCCGTAAGGGCGAAACTTTGAGCAGATTGAAAAACTAAATCTTACAATTATGACAATGTCTACAATCGAATTTAACAATCTTGTTTATACAGCTTCTAAATCATTGAAATATCCAGCCTTAAAGTTTACACATAACCAGGCGGATGCCAATGACCTGATCCAGGATACTATACTAAAGGCTTTAAAAAATAAAACAAAGTTTAAGAAAGGGACGAATATTAAAGCCTGGTTGTATATCATTATGAAGAATACCTTCATAAGTAATTACCATAAGGTAGAAAAAAGAAATAGCCTGGTGGACCCAATTGATGAAGAATATCAATTGACTGCACCAACAACTATTACCTTTAATGAGGGCTCGTCAAATATTACAATGGATGAGATTAATAAGGCTATCAATAGTTTGGATAAAACTTTCAGAGAGCCATTTATGATGCACTTCTCTGGTTATAAGTATGAAGAAATCGCTGAGAAATTAAGGATTCCAATGGGTACAGTAAAAAACAGAATACACGTTGCCCGTAAAACTTTAATGACAGCTCTAAAAGATTATAAACTGTAATAAGTATCGTATTTTCTCAAAAAAAGGCTCATCCTGTAAGATGAGCCTTTTTTTTATTTAGCGTTACTAATATTACATTTAAAATTATGCATTATATAATTTAAATATTACGTAACAAACTTTTCCACATTTTCATCTGCATAACCTGTTGATAACGCATAATATATAGGTAATTTATGATAAATAACGCCCATTTTTAATATTGATTGGTGTTGATATGATTAAAATCATGTTTTTTAATGAGCTAATATTTTGAAAAAATTATAACTTTGGATTATATTTGTTACATCAACTATTAGATGTTAAACAATAATTTCTATTAAAAGCTATGACGACTACTTACAAAAATTTACAAAAGAAAGGAAAGATCAGGAGGAACCTGATGTCCTTATTAAATGAAGAAGATGAGGATCTGATCATCGAACATACTAAGGTGAGCAATCTTCAGAAAAAGTATGAAAAGTTTAAAAAGAGATATTCAGCCAGATAGCAATAAAAAACTTTTTATTTAAGAAGTAAATGTCCCGGAACAATCGCTAGATAATCCCTAAAACGAAATAAATTTTTAAACATTAAAATCGTGTAAAGCCTATGACAGCAGTAGAATTCAACGAACTAGTATACACAGCTTCTAAGTCGTTAAAAATACCCGCTTTAAAATTCACACATAATCATAATGATGCCAACGATCTTATTCAAGATACCATATTGAAGGCTTTAAAAAACAGAACGAAATTTAAGACTGGGACGAATATTAAAGCATGGTTGTATATCATCATGAAGAATACATTTATAAGCAACTACCATAAAATTGATAAAAGAAATACACTGGTAGACCCAATCGATGAGGGTTATAATTTTAATGTTTCCAGCACAATTTCTTTTAATAAAGGAGCGGCAAACATAGCTTCAAAAGAAATTTATAAAGCAATCAATCATTTGGATAAAACTTTCAGAGTACCTTTCATGATGCATTATGAAGGTTTTAAATACAATGAGATTGCTGAACATCTGAATATTCCTATGGGTACAGTAAAAAACAGAATACACGTAGCCCGCAAAAACCTGATGGAATCTCTGAAGGATTATAAATATTAATCTTCATTCTGAAATTAAATATTGAAAGGCTGCCTGTGTATCGGGCAGCCTTTTTTTATTCTAACATAATGCGGTAAATACCTATCTTTGGTGTCTTTGAATACTATTCACAACATATTGCAGCACCATTGGGGACATTCTGAGTTTCGCCCTCTCCAGGAAGATATCATCCAATCGGTCTTATTAAAAAATGATACACTGGCCCTGATGCCAACCGGGGGAGGAAAATCTATTTGTTTTCAGGTGCCTGGGCTAGCCATGAAAGGTACTGCCATTGTCATATCTCCTTTGATAGCTCTTATGAAAGATCAGGTAGAGCAATTGAAAAGAAGGGATATCACTGCGGCTGCAATTTATTCGGGGATGACGAAACGGGAAATAGATATTATACTTGATAACTGCATATATGGTAATATAAAATTTTTATATGTCTCGCCTGAAAGGCTTGAAACGGAAATTTTTCAGGAACGTGTAAAGAAAATGAAGGTAAGTCTTATTGCGGTAGATGAAGCCCATTGCATCTCTCAGTGGGGATATGATTTTCGCCCTGCTTACTTAAATATTATAAACCTGAGAGAAATATTAAAAAATACTCCGGTAATTGCACTTACTGCCACTGCTACTGAAGAAGTAAAAAAAGATATTCAGAATAAATTACAGTTTAAAAATGGGAAGGTATTCCAAAAATCTTTCTTTCGGAAAAACTTATCTTATTCTTGCTTTGAAGAAGAAGGGAAAGAGAAAAAGGTGCTGGAGATTCTGAAAAATGTAAGGGGCAGCTCTATCGTTTATGTTCGTAGCCGAAAGAAGACTGAGGATATCGCTTCTTATTTAAACAGAAAGAATATTCCTGCCACATTTTATCACGCAGGCTTAGTGCATTCAGACCGATCATCAAGACAGGAAAGCTGGATAAGCGGGGGCACCAGAGTGATTGTAGCGACCAATGCTTTTGGCATGGGAATAGATAAGCCTGATGTGCGAACTGTAATTCACTGGGATATTCCTGATTCACTGGAAGCATATTATCAGGAGGCGGGAAGGGCAGGAAGAGATGAAAAGAAATCTTATGCAGTTTTATTATTCAACAATAATGACCTTGAAGTACTGAAAGATAAAATAGAGGAATCTTATCCTTCTATTGATTTTATAAGAAAAGTATACCAATCACTGGCTAATTATTTCAAGATAGCTGTCGGCAGCAGCAATATGACCAGCTATGATTTTCAGATAGAGGAACTTCTTAATATTTATAAATTACCAAGACTTGAAACATACTATGCTATAAAGAGATTGGAAAGCGAAGGGTTTATTCAGCTTAATGAAGGCTTTTATTTGCCTTCACGGATTATGTTTCTGGTAAATCAAAAAGAACTTTATGAATTTCAGGTTTCTAATGAAAAGCAGGATACCTTGCTCAAAATGATATTACGAATGTATGGGGGAGAGGCATTTACGAATTTTGTAAATATCAGCGAAAAAGACCTTGCAAAAAATCTCCATTCGACAACCGAAGAAATAACTCAATTACTGAAAACACTTCATAAATATAATATAGTTGAATACGACCAGCAGAAAGAAAGGTCACAGCTAGTCTTTACCACTCCGAGAATGGATGCCTCTAAACTGCCACTCGATGTAAAGAAAATTGAGCAGAGGAAAAAAACGAGCATGCAAAAAATTAATTCGGTTATTCATTATTCCAGGCAGAAAGAGCGTTGCCGCGCAATAGTTTTGCTGGATTATTTTGGAGAAATTTCTGATAATGAATGCGGAGTTTGTGATATCTGTATTCAAAAGAAAAAACAAAAAGAAGATAAAAATTATGAAGAACTTAGAAGTCAGATTTTAAAAATGCTGACAGAGGAATCCGTTAAAACCGATGACTTGATTCAAAAGATAAATCCCCAAAAGAAAGATCTTATTATTGATGTGGTGAGAATTATGCTGGATGCAGGGGAAATTTCTTTTAATAAAGAAAATTTTTTATTTATTAAAAAATTACTGTCATCCGACTAAAATTAAAAATAGTGAAAAAAGGGCATTACAATAAAAATCAAGGCGATTTATCCCGC
>JAIERY010000014.1 GCA_019746425.1 Cytophagaceae bacterium | reverse complement strand
CTTGCAGGATACCATTGGTTCACAGACTGGGGCCGTGATACGATGATCACTATGCTGGGAGCTACGATTTCTTTGGGAAAAAGCACAGAAACTATTTCCATAATGAGTACCTTTCTCAAATACCTGGATAAAGGTATGGTGCCCAACCGTTTCCCTGACAGGGAACATGAAGAGCCTGAATATAATACCGTCGATGGAACCTTGTGGCTGTTTGTCGCAGTGCATGAATATTACCAGAAGTTTAAGGATGAGGAATTTTTAAAAGCCATGTATCCCTTCCTGGGAGAGATCCTTTTGCATCACATTGATGGCACAAGATATAATATTCATGCAACGGCAGATGGAATGCTCTGGGCAGGAGATGCGACTACCCAGCTTACCTGGATGGATGTTAAAATCGGCGATCATGTAGTGACACCAAGATACGGATCGCCCGTAGAAATAAACGCGCTCTGGTACAATGCTTTAAAGATCTATGATTTTATTACTCAGCACACTCATCAGAAAGCAGACGTGGAAGTAGGAGAGATCATTAAAAAATTTGAAGCAAATTTTGAAAAGTTCTTCTGGAATGAGGGAGGTTATTTAAACGATGTGTATTATGAAAACGGGAAATTTGATGGCTCTATCAGACCTAATCAGCTTTATGCAGTGAGTCTGCCGTTTACTTTGCTGGATAAAGAGAAACAGAAGATGGTTTGTGCAACGGCAGAAAAGCATTTGCTTACCCGTTTAGGAATGCGGACACTGGCACCATCGCACCCTTCCTTCAAGCCGAAATACGAAGGCAATACGTGGAGCAGAGACACTGCTTACCATCAGGGAACTGTATGGCCTTTCCTTACCGGAGAGTTCATGATGGCCTATTTAAAAGCCCATGATTTTTCTGCAGACGCTAAAATCAAATGCAAAGAAATTATTGACGGTTTCCAGGATCATTTTTACAATAACACCGGCATACACTGTATTTCAGAAATTCTTGATGGACAGGATCCAAAGGAAGGCAAGGGCTGTATCAACCAGGCATGGTCAGTTGGAGCTCTGATAAGAGTATTGGATAAAGCAGATTTATTAACAAAATAAAAAACCTTACTTTAAAAGCATTTGTTTTTAAGATAAAGGGAGGTTATATGTTAATTGTCATTCCATCCTTAATTATTTTGCTTATCGCTACTATGGTAGTTGTGGCAATTAAGGTTTTCCAAACCGGGAAACATGATGATCACGAAAGAAAAGTAATCCGTGAAAAAAATTTGTATAATAAAAATGCTCCCGAAGGAGCTTAGTAATGTTAAAATTATTTTTTGATGTTTTCTCTCAACCAATAATTCCTTGTTTGCTAAGAGTAAGAGAAAGAATCTTAAAGCTGCCTGATTTTAAAACCTGGTTCATATAAATATTAGGGCGTTCGTGTTTCGGACTAAGAGGTAAATTATGAGCACGAAATTAAGTAAAAACCTTTACCTTCATTCTTAAATTTTCTGCTTTATTACGTGTTGATAAGAATTGAGGATTGCAGTGGGTCTGAGAAATAGGCATGTATTGCTAATCTAGCACTGATTGCAAACAGGTTTTTTTATTACACATATTATTTGTCTGAACTTCTATATTTTAGCAATCAATTCTCGGACAATCCCCCGGCTTTCTTTTTTGTCTTTTCTTCTGTTTTTTAATTCTTTTATCGGTGCTTGAATTGACGGTGATACAGGATGTTTCACAAAGTATTGCGAATGAAAGGAAAAAAGAGAAGAGTAAAAGAAACCTCGAAAAAAACTTCATACCTGTGGTCAATTATTCCGTTAATATAAAGAAATATCGCTTTTGCGCCAGCAATACGGCAAACAATTTATTTAAAGAACAGGTTTTTAAGGTATATTTTTATCGTAAACTCTCATTTCATGAAATTAATTATCAGACTTTTGTTAATGGGCTTAGCAGCCTGGGGGATTTCACGATTGATTCCAGGTGTACGATTTGAGGATCCGGCATCCGCTTTCATTTTTGTAATTGTGTTTGCGATTCTGAATGCCATTGTAAAACCTATTCTGATTATCCTTACTATTCCTATCACTATTTTGACACTGGGGCTTTTTTTGCTCGTCATCAATGCAATCATGGTGCTGCTTGCAGATTGGTTAATGGATGGTTTTGCCGTAGACGGTTTATTGTGGGCTTTAGTATTCAGTATCATACTTTCTATTGTAAATTATATCATTGAAAAAATAGTGGGCGACAAAAAATGACATGATTTTTTGATTATCCCGAAGGATTCGGAGGGAAAAAGATTAATCCCATTTAAAACCCGGGACAAGCAGGATTTTTTAGTTGTAATTTAATTTAAAATAATCTGATGCTGAAAGACAGACTTAAACTCATAGGAAGTATATTCTATCCAATTCTTTTCGTGATGCTTTTATGGATAATTAAGTATTATGAAATATTATATAAAATTAAACTTACTCAGTTTGGCATTTTACCTAGAGATTTTATAGGACTGCGTGGAGTTATAGTTGCTCCTTTGATTCATGGAGACATGTACCATCTTTTTTCTAATTCCTTACCACTGATTATTCTTGGTGTAATCATTTTTTCTTTTTACCGCCGCATTGCCTTTCCTGTATTTTTTATTATTTATTTTTTTTCCAATATTTTAGTCTGGCTCATTGCTACTGGAAAAGGCTATCACCTAGGAGCAAGCGGCCTGATATATGGTTTTGTGAGCTTTTTGTTTTTTAGTGGAATATTCAGGACCGATAAAAAGTCAATGTTGTTATCTTTGTTTGTAGTGCTGGTATACGGTGGACTGATCTGGGGTTTGTTTCCTCTACAAGACGGCGTTTCATGGGAGTCTCATTTCTTTGGTGCTATCATCGGAGGAGTTTCTGCTTTTGCATATAGAAAAAAAGATTTTCAAAACACTGTTCAGGTTGAGGTACCTGCTGAAGAAAGAATAGATTATCCGGATCAGGAAATTTAATCCTGCTAACCTTTTCATGAAATATGTCATTATTGAAAAATCTATTCTTGCCAGAATCGCTGCTTTTATTTTAAGAGGAAAAAGTGTTGCTATTGTTTTTGGAAAGCGAATTTCCCTGAGTGGCGTCAGCAAAGAAGATTTTTTGAAAGATTCCAGGTGGTTAAAACATGAACTTGTCCATATTAAGCAATATGAGCGTTATGGGTTTTTCAGGTTTATATTTTTATACCTGATTGAAAGTATCAGGAAAGGATATTACAATAATAAATTTGAAGCAGAGGCTAGGAGAGAAGCTGAAAAATAATATTGGTTATTTTTTTATAATCAGCACTACATCTGAAGGTTGTCCTATCTGTTTGTCATCAGCCACAAAATACGCTATATATTCTCTCAGTTCCGGCGCATTGAATGTATTAGGCCTGCTATCAATAAAAAAGTTGCCTGATACATTCGCCAGCAAAGTAAAATTTTCTTCGTACGATCTTTTACTATAAATTCTTACTGCTTCGGCATCACCTTTTTCAAATTTGATAACTACTCCAAATCCTTCTTTTTTGATGGAAAGATTTGGTTTGGAAAATGACACCGGTTCCTTGGGTTTGGAAGGGGTATCGTTTGCATCTGAAGATACCATTTTGTGTAAAATGTGATCTCCTGAAAAATGATCTACCATAGCTGCTTAAGATTAGTATCGATTAAATAATTAAAATTATCGGCAATCACTTATTATTTATCGATATTACGAAAAAAATGCGATTTCTTACTATGGAGTGTAAGAATAAAACCTAAAATAGGGAAAATGTTCGTAAATATACCTGAATAAGGCTGTTTCTTCTTTTTTAAATTATAAAAGTTCATTTGCCAGGTTGGCCAATTCTGACCTTTCACCTTTCTCCAGTGTGATATGGGCATATAAATTATTCCCTTTAAGGCGATCAATTAAAAATGACAGCCCATTACTTTGTGAGTCCAGATAAGGAGTATCGATCTGATAAATATCTCCGGTAAATATGATCTTCGTATTTTCACCTGCACGGGAGATAATGGTTTTTACTTCATGGGGTGTTAAGTTTTGCGCTTCATCTACTATGAAACAGATATTGGATAAACTTCTTCCTCTTATATAAGCTAAAGGTGTTATGACCAGTTTCTCCTTATTCACCATTTCTGTTATTTTCTGATAATCTGAGTCTGTTTCATTAAATTGGTTTTGTATGAATTTAAGATTATCAAAAAGCGGCTCCATATATGGATTAAGCTTTGACTTAATATCTCCCGGAAGATAGCCTATATCTTTATTGCTTAGTGGTACTATCGGCCTTGCCAGATAAATCTGCTTAAAGTTTTTTCTCTGTTCCAAAGTACCGGCAAGGGCCAGAAGCGTTTTACCTGTTCCTGCTACTCCTTGCAATGAAACAAGTTTAATATTGGGATTAAGAATGGCATGAATAGCAAATGTCTGTTCTGCATTTCTTGGCTTAACGCCATACACAGACTTCTTTTCAACATGCTCCACTCTTTTTTCAATGGCATTATAATATACAAGAGCTGAATTTTTGCCACTCTTTAAAATATAATAATGATTATTCAGCAACGATTCTTTCTGGATGCGCTCCGGCGGGCAGAACCCATTCTCGTAAATTTCATTAATGATATCAGATGTTACATCTTCAACTATAGTATTACCAGTATAAAGACTTTCAACGTCTTTAATCTTACCTGTGGAGTAATCTTCGGATGGAAGATTTAAGGCCTTGGCCTTAAGTCTTAGATTGATGTCTTTAGTAACAAGTACTACTTTTGCATCTTTTCTCTCTGATTGTAAAAAGAGCGCGGCATTTAATATTTTATGATCGGCTTTACGGTCGTTGAATACTTCTTCCGCATCTGTGAATTCTGTGCCATGTGTATTCATCACTACCTTGAACATCCCTTTGTCAGTACCATTGAGAGGGATCCATTCCTGCAGCATATTTTCTCCGGCAAGATCATCCAGGAAGCGGATAAACTCGCGGGCTTCGAAATTTTTTATTTCATTTCCCTTTTTGAAGTTATCGAGTTCTTCCAGAACGGTAATAGGGATTGCTACATCATGTTCCTGGAAATTCTTTACTGCATTGTGATCGTAGAGTATTACAGAAGTGTCGAGGACGAAAACTTTCTTCTCTTTCTTGCTTTTGGCCATTTAATCTGAATTATTGTCTTCCCGTAGTTAATGCCCTAAATATAGGAGATTGCCTATAGGTAAAAAATTTATTTTTCATTTTTTTGTAATTTTTATGAGATATTGGGAGCTTCGTCTGTGGCCGTTTCTGTAATTAATTTTCTTTCTTAATAGAACTTTCTAACTTTAAAACCTTCAACCTTTCAACTATCCTATTATGCCTTCATTTGATATTGTGAACAAAGTAGACCCCCAGACACTGGATAACGCTTTGAACGTAGCCCGAAAAGAAATTGTAAACCGGTATGACTTCAGAGATTCTAAAACAAGCATTGATCTGGATAAAAAGACCAATGAAATTTTGATAGTTACCGAAAATTCTATGAAGGTGAATTCTATTATTGATATCATCATTTCCAGAATGTCGAAGCAAGGCCTGGAAGCAAAATGCCTTGACCTTTCCAAAGAAGAGTATGCATCCGGAAGTATGATGAAAAAGGAAGTAAAAGTAAGGACGGGGGTAGATAAGGAAGTTGCGAGAAAAATCGTAAAGATTATTAAGGACTCTAAACTGAAAGTCACGCCCACACAAATGGATGATATGGTAAGAGTAAGCGGGAAAAAAATCGATGATCTGCAGTCTGTGATTCAATTACTACGAAGAGAAAGCTTTGAGGTGCCTTTACAATTCGTGAATATGAAATCTTAATAGTGCTGAGTGATAAGTGCAGAGTGCTGTGGAATTTCCCCTGAATCAGCTTCTTACCCCGATAGCTATCGGGGACACTGCACTAATAGAATAACCTACCTTGTACAATTCTTGCCGGTGAAGTATAAGGGTGCTCCTGAGCTTTGGTTTTAGTCACAATGTGCAGTACATTCCAACCCAGGCTTTTCAGATAATCAGAGACCATGGCCCGATGGCAACTTGTCCACAGCCCTTCGGAGCACATATAAACAGTATTTTTATCAGCGGCAATTTTTTCTAATGCAGTGATCGCATTTTTAAATTCATCTGTAGCCATATAATCTGCATAGCCCCGGAAACTTTCATTTTTCCATATCATGTTTGAGGAATCTGGTAAAGGCTTTCTTCTTCCGCCCAGTTTTTCTGAATGGGTATATCCAATCCCATTCTTATTTAAAGAAAGTCTAAGCGAGTCCATATTGAAATGCGGGAATCTTCTGGAGCCGGGAAATCTCCGGATATCTATCAGGTGCTGAATGTCAAAAGCCTTTAACAATTGAATAAAATCATCTATGGATCGGGTTGAATGCCCTATTGTCCAAATGTTTTTCTTCATATATGAATAACAATATGATTTTCATTAAAGTTGTATTAATAACAATTGAATGGGGTGTGAGTAATGGCAGAAAATAAATTATATGATGTAATAATCATCGGCGGCGGTCCGGCCGGACTAAGCGCCGCATTAATCCTTGGAAGATGCCTAAGAAGGGTATTGGTTTTTGATAATGGGAAACCGCGTAATTTAAAATCAAGAGAACTTCATGGATTTTTATCCAGGGATGGAATAAATCCTCTTGAGTTATTACGCATCAGCAAAGAGCAGCTTCAGCAATATAAAGTAGAATTTTGCCCCATAGAAATCGTTCGCGCCAAAGCAGTGGACGGCACATTTGAAATAGAAGATCAGAACGGTGCAATTTATTATTCTAAAAAATTACTCATTGCCACAGGAGTAGTAGATGAGATACCGGATCTTGACGGAATAGAAAAACTTTACGGAAGCAGTGTTTTCCATTGTCCTTATTGTGATGGTTTTGAAGTAAGGGTAAAGCCTCTTGCTGTATATGGACATGGAAAAAGCGGCGTAGGCCTTGCACTTACCTTGACCAACTGGAGCGATGATGTAGTGCTTTGTACGAATGGCAAAATACCGGTTACACCTGAAGAACAGGAACTGCTTCAATTGAAAGATATAAAAGTAATAGATAAAAAAATTGACAGGCTGGAAGGTGATGCCGGCATGTTAAAAAGAATTGTTTTTAACGATGGAAGCTTTTTAGAAAGAAGCGCTTTATTCTTTACTACCGATCAATACCAAAGATCAAATATTGCCGCACAACTCGGTTGCCAGTTTACGGACAAAGGAATAGTGAAAGCCGGAAAATTTCAAAATTCCACTGTACCGGGAGTGTATGTGGCCGGTGATGCAGCCAGAGACATGCAACTGGTAATTATGGCCGCCGCCGATGGCGCAAAAGCTGCAGTAATTATTAATAAAGCTCTGCAGAAAGAAGAAAGACATTTAAAGAAAATCGACCGGTTTATCGAGTTTTAAGTATTTATTTAAACAATTTATACCTCTCCCGGTTAATTTTTTATAAACCATTTTTTGGAGGAATTTTTATGAGTAACAAATCCATTATTATCTTCTTTGTAATTACGGCAATTTTCGGAATCATTTTACTTACGATGGTCTTAAAAGATCAGCGAAGACCGATTTATATTGTCGCTATACACGGTATACTGGCAATTGCTTCTTATAGTCTTCTGACTTATAATATTTCAATGCAAAGATTAACTGACACTTATCCTATGGAAACCTATGCCTGGGTGTTTTTTAGCTTTGGTGCATTAGGAGGGTTCTATATGTTTTTCAGAGATAAAGTATTGAAAATGGGTATTAAAAAGTGGATGCCTTTTATCCACGGTGGCCTGGGAGCCATAGGATTGATAATATTGATTCTGGCAACAATCATGAATAAATAGTAATAATAAAAAAACCCGGTACGCCGGGTTTTTTTATTTGTCTGATAACGTAACGATTAAAAAACCGTTTTTTGTTTCATCAGATTATGCACTTTAGCCTTATGATGGTTGAAGAAATCTCTCCAATCCTGGATCATGCATTCGTTGAATTTTACACTGTGGTTTTCAAGCTCTCTTTTGAATTCATCCCAGCTTAATTCATACCACTTTTGAATTTTATCGCTTACTTTGCTTATTCCAAAATCTACATAAACCAACTTCACAAATTGTGTCAATGCGAGCGACAGTTCATTTTGTTTTTTTGTCTTTGTCCTTTCCATTTCACTTCACGTTTGTAATAAAAACATATATATAATTTAAATTGTTTTCCCCCTAAAACTGACTGAGTATTTTTTTTAAATAAGCCATAGGCACTACCCCTGATTCCCTCCATTTGATATTTCCTTTATGAAAAAGGATCAATGTGGGTATGCTTACAATGCTATATTCCGAGGAAGCCGCATGGTTCTTATCAATATTTACTTTTACGACTTTTATTCTTCCTTCAAATTCAGAAGCTATTTCGGAAATCATGGGGCCCATTGTCTGACAAGGTCCGCACCAGTCTGCATAAAAGTCTACCAGTACGGGAATTTCAGAATTCTCTATCAGGTCAAGAAATTTAGTTTTTGTTTCCATAAGCAGGTTTTCTTATTTATAAAACCGGCTATAAAGGATTATTGTTTCCCGCGACTTACTCCAAAGACTTTAAAAGAATGCTGCAGGTTTTTTTTATTTCTTCTTCCGTAATAGTAAGGGGAGGAGCTATTCTGATGGAATCTGCACTGTATAAAAACCAATCTGTAAGGAGCCCCATTTGTAATGCTTTTTTAATTGTATTTTTAACCTTACTGTTGCTTTCCAACTGCAGAGCCATTAGTAAGCCTTTGCTCCGGATTTCTTTTATGGCCTTATGATTTAAGAGTTCCCGGAATAATTTTTCTTTTTGTTGGATGGTTGCCATCACTCCGGATTCCTTTATGTAGGTTAAGGTCGCGAGCGATGCCGCGCAGTTTACAGGATGTCCGCCGAAGGTAGTGATATGTCCAAGTGCCGGATTGTTGGTGAGACAGGACATAACCCCCCTGGAAGAAATGAAAGCCCCCAGCGGCATACCGCCTCCCATACCTTTAGCGCAGACCAATACATCAGGTTGAATATTGAAATGCTCGCATGCCCAGAATTTTCCTGTTCTGCCAAAGCCTGTTTGTATTTCATCTGCTATCAGCAGTACACCTTTATCTCTGCATTTTTTTTCCAGGGCTTTCATATACTTTGAATCCGGAACGCGGACCCCTGCTTCCCCCTGAACAGGCTCGATAAAAACAGCCGCGGTATCTGCTGAGATTTTTTCCAGATCCTGTACTTCATTAAAATGTATATGTTTTATACCGGGCAACAAAGGGCGAAAATTCCTTTTCATATTTTCATTTCCATTCAAACTCAAAGCCCCCTGTGAAGAGCCGTGGTAAGAATTATAAAAAGATATAATTTCTCTTCTGCCTGTAAATCTTTTACACAGCTTCATGGCTCCATCAATAGCTTCACTTCCGCTATTCACAAAGTAAACGTTATTCAGTTTTTCAGGAAGGGTAGCAGAGAGAGCTTGTGCAAGTTTCACCTGTGGTGATTGTATCATTTCGCCATATACCATCACATGCATAAACTTATCAGCCTGTTTTTTTACTGCTTCCACGACTGCAGGATGCGTGTGTCCGATATTGCTGACACTTATACCAGAAATTAAATCAATATATTTTTTACCATCTGTTGCATACAAATAAATCCCTTCCGCTTTTTCTATTTCCAGCATGAGGGGTTCAGGAGATGTCTGGGCAAGGTGTTGAAGAAATAAAGATCGGAGAGATGACATTTATAGCAAAAAATTAACTGTGATTTATAATATAATGTGCAGTGTAAAGAGTGCAGAGTAATGAGATTCTCCCTCATTACTCTGCACTCATCTCTCAGCACTATATCTGGCTTTTCCGGAATTATTTTTTATCCAGTTATATAATGTTTCCACATCTTCCTGTTTGCACAATTCCGTTCCGGGATTCATAGTCGCGGCTGTACCGCAGGCTACACCATATCTCAGCGCGTCGGCACTATTCCAGCCTCTTGAAAGACTTAAAACTATTCCTGCTACCATGCTGTCTCCGGCGCCTACAGTGCTTTTCTTCGCTACAGAAGGAGC
>JAIERY010000361.1 GCA_019746425.1 Cytophagaceae bacterium | reverse complement strand
TAAATTGATTTAAAAAGTTTTGATCAGATTATACCGGGAGAGTTATATTTTCTCCAACCAAAAAGAAGCAAAGGGTTTGTATTTTTCCATACGGTAGAAACAGGAGAAGACTTCAGAGACATCTCACAGAAATATGGAATTAAAATTGATGCGATCCGGAGCAAAAACAGGATGGATAAAAGAGAAGCACTTGTTCCGGGAAGGGTACTATGGCTTCGCAGCAAAAGGCCTCAAAACGTTCCTGTAGAAATTAAACCTGTAATCACTCTTCCAAAAGAAGAGCCAAAAGAGGTTGAGAGGGATTCTGTAAAAGTAATTAAAGAAGAATTTTCTGTAAAGGACATTGTAGAAAGTCCGGATGCACCTGGCAGGCATGTGGTAAAAGCCGGCGAGACTCTTTATGGAATATCCAAAGTATATGCAGTTGCAGTAGATTCCATTAAAATATGGAACAGATTGGCTTCTAATGAAATAAAACTGGGACAGGAATTAATTATTAAAAATAAAATGCCTGTGGTAAGCGTGCTTCAAACAGAGTATATAGAACATTTTGTTCAGCAGGGTGAAACTTTGTTTGCCATTTCCAGAAAATATGACGTTTCTGTTGCTGATATTCAAAAGTGGAATAATAAGCCCGATCCTTCTGTGAGCATAGGAGAAAAGCTGCTTATTCGAAAAAAATAACCTTTCATTAAACTATTTACCGTCTTTTTTCTTAAAGATTAACATCTTTTTTCTTTTTGTATTATATTATAGTGTAAAAAAACAATACCAATGCAGCTAAAAGGCATGTATACCGAGGAGTGGATTAATACCATATTAAATGGTTCGGGTGAAGGTATTATTATAACCGATGAAAACTTTAAAATAAAAAATATTAATGCGATAGGGCAGAGTATTACCGGGTGGACTATCGGAGAAGTGCTGGATAAGAATCTCAGAGAAGTTTTCAGGGTGGTGAATGAAGCAAGGTTAGATGTTTTGGATGGCTTTCTTAATAAGCTTGATAAAATCAATGAAGTCCGTTCAACCACATTTTTGATAAACCGGAATAATCATGAGTTGATCATAGAGAAAAGGATTATCAGGATTAAAGATTTTTCCAATGTCATTACAGGCTATGTAGTTTTTTTCAAAGATATAAGCGAAGAAAAATTACGTAGTACAGAAATAAGAGAAAGTGAAAAGAAATACCGGGCATTGTTTGAAAATGCCATGGAGGGAATTTTTATTCTTGATGAGGAAAGCAGAATAATCGACACAAACCCGGCTGCGTGCCAGATTTACAGATTAAAAAAAGAAGATCTTCTGAGGCTTACTGTAAAGGATATTTTCCCTCATAAAACTCATGAAGAATCTGCACTTATCTGGCTGGACTTTTTACATGAGGGATATCTTGAAGGCTTTTATAAATATAAGCTTGGGAATGGAGATGATAAGTATATAGATTTCCGGGCCAAGACAAATTTTATTCCTGGTCTTCACCTGGCTGTTTTCAGTGATGTGACTGAAAAAACTAAAACGGAAAAAGCGCTTCGTAATTCAGAAACCAACCTCAAAGCGATTTTTAATAATACCAAACAGCAGCTGATTTTAGTGGATGCCGAGTACAGGATTTTAACATTTAACAAGCCGGCTCAGGAATCGGCTTCCAATAATATTGGAAGAGAGCTAAGCATAGGTACTTCAATTTTTGAATATGGCGAAGGGGAAACATCAAGAGAACAATTCCTGCCGATTTATGAACGGGTAAAAAACGGAGATAATATTTTTGTTGAAATTAATCCACCTTATTTTAAAACGCCAGACCACTGGATAGAAGTTGGTATTACACCAGTGTTTGATCATAAGAAAAATTTTAAGGCTTATTTAATTTCTTCCACCGATATTACTTTCAGAAAAAGAGCTGAAATTTCTCTGGCGGAAAGTGAGGCACGTTTCCGTTCGCTTGTGCAAAATTCTTCTGATATTATCACGCTACTGGATAGTAATTATATAATCAAATACACGAGTTCGTCTATTGTAAAAATTCTTGGTTATAACGAAGCAGATGTAGTGGGTAAAAGTATTCTTGATTTTATTTATGACGAGGACAAGGTATTGATAAAAAATGTTATCAATAAAATTATTGCCGGTCAGGATCACAATCCTGTTCTTGAATACCGATTTCTACATGCAGAAGGTTACTACCTGTATCTGGAAACTACCTGCAATAACCTTCTTAAAGATGAACACATACAAGGCATAGTTCTTAACACCCGTGATATAACAGAGAGAAAATATCAGGAAGAAAATCTTCTGCTTCTGGAGCGTGCCATCGATTCCAGCGGAAATGGAATCATTATTTCCGATCCTAACCAGCCGGATAATCCTATTATTTATGCCAACAAAGCTTTTGAGCAGATCACCGGTTACAGTTACCTGGATATTATCGGGAAGAACTGCAGGTATCTTCAGAATAATGACTCGCAGCAGCAGGAAATTGATAAGATCAGGCTGGCAATAAAAGAGCAGAAAGAAGTAAGTGTGGTGATCAGGAATTACAGGAAAGATGGAAGTCTGTTCTGGAATGAGTTGACTATATCGCCTGTATTTAATCGTGAGGGGCAAATTACCAACTACATCGGAGTAATCAATGATATTACAGAAAGGAAGATAGCTGAAAATACTTTATTGGAAATTACACAAGGTATTTCTGGTCCGGAAAGCAATATATATGAGTCCCTTGTGAAGCATATCGGTCTGACACTGAAAGTAGATTTTGTTTTTATTGGCGAATATTTCAATGACCATGTGAAAACCAAAGCGCTGTGGGGCGATGGGATCCTGCGTGAAAATATTCAATATGAATTGCGGAATACACCCTGCGAAAGTATTTTAGAAAAAGGCTCCTGTTTCTGGTATGATCATGTCGCTCAGGAATTTCCTGAAAACAAACTTCTTGCGGCTGAAAAAATATTCGCATATATGGGAATTCCATTTAAAAATTCTGAGGGAAAGCCAATAGGGATTTTGTCATTGATGTCCCGTAAACCCTTTGAGAATATTCAGGTAGCAGAATCAATTTTAAATATTTTCTCAGTAAGAGTTGCCGCAGAGTTTGAAAGGGATCATTACCTGGATGCTTTAATGTCCAGTGAGAAAAAATTCAAAGACCTGGCCAAAAACTCTCCTGATGTGATATATATAGTTGATCTGGGCATCCATAAAGTGATATACTTTAACAGGACAGAAATTTTCGGTTATGATACCTCTGAACTGATGATGTCTGAAGAGTGGTCGAAGATAGTGCATCCCGACGATGTGGAGAAAGTTATTCATCATTGGAATAAATTTCTGAATTCTACCAATAATTTAACACACTCGGTAGAGCATAGAATAAAAAACAAGCTGGGGGTTTATGAGTGGGTGGTTAACAGGCATATCATCATGGAGAGAACAAGTGAAGGGAAGCCCCGCCTGGTATTATTGAATATTACTATTATTACAGAGAGAAAAAATGCTGAGGAAGCTCTCAAGGAAAATCAGGCGAGGTTAACAGCGCTGGTAGAAAATACTTCAGACATTATGTGGTCGGTGGATAAGAAATTGTATTTCACTACAATGAATTCTGCTTTTAAAAACCTTTTCAATTTTCACTATCATCAGAGAATAAATATAGGAGATAATCTGAGCGAGGTATTGCCATCGGATCTGAAAGACGAATGGCTTGGGCTGCATCACCGTGCGCTTTCGGGGGAACGTTTTTCTGTTGAATTCAATATTGAAAACAAAGGTAAAGTGCTTTCTTATGAAATTTCATATAACCCTATTTATTCTACGGAAGGTAAAGTAAGCGGTGTGAGCGTATTTGGACGGGATATTACCCAGAGAAAGATGGCGGAGAATGATATTATCAGGACAAATTTTGAACTGGATAGTTTTGTTTACAGGGCGTCTCATGATTTGCGCGCACCTTTGCGGTCTGTATTAGGGTTAGTGAATCTTGCAAAAACAGAAAATGAAGAAGCTGAAAGAAATAATTATTTGTACCTCGTTGAAAAAAGCGTCAATAAACTAGATAGCTTTATTTCTGACCTTACTAATTTTTCCAGAAACAGCAGATTGGAAGTAAGTGTAAATAAAATTGATTTCAGAAGTAGTATCCAGGAATGTATTGAAAACCTGAAGTACATGGACAATGCTGATCGCATCAAAACAATTATTCAGGTGGATGATGCAATTGATTTTTATTCTGACCCTACAAGGATCAGCATTATTCTTCATAATTTAATATCCAATGCAATTAAATACCAGAATCCACGCAGTGAGGAGTCTTATGTTGAGATCGACATTGCTACTAATCAGGAATGTGCTTTGATAAAGGTAAAAGACAACGGAAAAGGTATAAGAGAAGAGTATCTTGAAAAAATATTTCAGATGTTTTTCCGTGCATCACAGGAATCGTATGGTTCCGGCCTTGGCTTGTATATTACCAAACAGGTAGTTGAAAAACTTCAGGGCTCTGTTTCCGTAACATCTAAAATAGGGTCTGGCTCCGAATTCATTATAAAACTTCCTAATCTTACTAAGTAAATTTTTATACGCGTAATAATAATACTAACTCCTCATGAGAATCTCAGATCTCATTTTAAGTAAACAGGAAATAAAAGAAGATAATGCCAGATCAAAGGAGATTAATGTCTACAGAATAATTTTATTGCTCTGTTCCACCTTTACGCTTCTTCTCTGGTATTTATTTATTAATGCTTTTCCGGATTCTTATGACCCTCTCTGGGTGAGGATAGCTTTTTCATCTTTATTAATCCTGGTATTTATATTAACCTATTTCAAAAATTTTGCTGACAGGATTTTTTATCTTAATTACCTGGTCTTTATTATATATTCTTATCATGGAATGGCATTGATCTATGAAAATGATTTTGCCATTCATTATATACTGGAGTTCATTATACTCGTGATTATGATCTCTCTTGCGTTCCGAAGCAAGAAACAGATTTATATTTACCTTTCTCTCATCTTTATTTCTTATGCGCTGGTATGTCTTGTTTTCAGCGATCATTTTATTGAGGTTTTTGTTAATATCAGTTTGCTCGGAATTTTCTGTGCTGCCATTCTCATTTTTTTCGATTTGCGTGTAGAAACAGAAAAAGAACTAAGAATAAGAGAAGACTTACTGAATACGGTATTCAATGAATCGCCGGATGCTATGTTTCTTGTAAATCCGGCTAGTTCACTTATTACTAATTGCAATGATCGCGCAATAGGTATGTTTGAGTTTGGCGACAGAAAGAAAGTGATTGGCAACAACTTAAATTTTCTTTTAAAATATCCTTACTCTCCAGGTGCCTGGAAGAATCTTAAAAAGAAAGTAGGGAAAAAAAGATTTTTAATTCAGGAGTTGGAGTTTAAAGCTACTTCCAATTATACTTTCTGGGGTAGCCAGGCTATCACTGAGATCAATGTTGGTAAAATAATTTATTGGTTGGTAAGGATAACAGATATTACCGAAAGGGTGAAAGATAAAAAAACAATTGAAGAGAACAGGAAGATGCTACGCCAGGTGGTAGACCTTGTACCGCATCAGATTTTTCTAAAGGATAATGAAGGACGTTTTATTCTTGTAAATAAAGCTGTGGCAGATAATTATGAAACTACTTCCGATAATATGATCGGGAAAAAAGATTCTGATTTCTCCAATAGTGAAGAAGCAAAAAGGTTTATGGAAGTTGATCGTGAAGTAATGGATGATATGAAGATAAAGATTATACCTGAAGAGCATCTTACAGATAAAACCGGCTTTACACGCATTCTGCAAACAACTAAAATGCCTTTTTACCTGGATGATGAGAGCAAACCGGGATTATTGGGAATTGCCATTGATATTACCGAAAGGGTAAGGGATAAACAGACGATCGAAGAAAATTCTAAAATGCTTACTCAGGTAATTGACCTGGTGCCTCATCAGATTTATTTAAAAGACAGTAAAGGAAGGTATTTATTGGTTAACCAGGGAACAGCGGATTTTCATCAATTATTAAAAGATGAAATGATCGGTAAATCAGATTATGATTTATTGCCCGAAGCAGAAGTTAATAATCTTCGGAAAATAGAGGAAGACGTTATTCAAAAAGGAAGATCAAGGTTTATACCGGAAGAAATTGTCACGGATAAAGAAGGGAATAAAATGATTATGAATACCATTAAGATGCCTTTCTATTTATCTGACCGGCAGGAGATGGGAATTCTCGGAATCAATATTGATATCACAGAAAGAGTTACCGATAAAAAGACAATTGAAGAGAATCGTGAAATGCTGATGAAACTGATTAACGTATTACCTCACCAGATATATCTAAAAGACAGTAAAGGAAAATTGCTTTTGGTAAATCAACGCCTCGCAGAATTTCACCAGATGACGGTAGATGAAATACTAGGAAAAAGTGATTTTGATTTGTTTCCGGAAGAGCAGGCAAGACATTTTTACAATATTGAGCAGCAGATTATTAATACGGGGGCAGCTCAGAATATTCTGGAAGAATATTATTACAGTAAGAAGGGAAAGATTGTGATCAACCAGACTACTAAAATGCCTTTTAATATTAGTGGAAAAAATGAAACAGGTATATTGGGGGTAAATATTGATATCACAGAGGAAAAATTTGCTGAAAAGGCGCTCAGGGAAAGTGAAGCCAAATATAAAATGCTCATGGCTCAGGCTTCTGATGGGATTTATTTATCAGATCAGGAAGGTAATATACTGGATGCAAATCAGAAGGCATGCGAGATGTTTGGATATACACTGAAAGAATTTCTGACAATCAATATTAAAAAGCTGGTCGATCCCAAGGGGCTTCCTGATGCTCCGGTCAGAATCCCTGATAATAATGACAGGCAGTCTATAATTGTCGAACGCAGGTTTCTAAAAAAAGACGGAACACCATTTACCGTAGAGCTCAGCGCCAAACTGCTCGAAGATGGAAGTCATCAGGCAATTATCCGAGACATTACAGAAAGAAAGAGAGTGGAGAGAGTACTTAAGGATAATGAGAAAAAATTCCGTGCCCTCATTGAAAATTCCAGTGATATTATCCTGATTGTAGGGGAAGATTTTAAATTAAAATTTGTCAGTCCTTCGGTAACCAGGATATTAGGATTCGATCCTGAAAGGTTAATCAATAAATCTCTCTTCGAGTTTATTCATGCGGACGATATTGACAGCTTCTCCAAATTTTTATCCGAAATACTAGGTGAGGCAGATCGCACACATATTATAGATGAAATGAGGATAAGGATGAACTCAGGCCAGTACATCTATACAGAAATAGTCGGCACCAATATGTTACTTGATCCTGTGGTGAGCGGAATTATTATTAACTGTCATGATATCACCAAGCGAAAGCAGACAGAGAAAGAATTGCTTAACACCAATTTTGAGCTGGATAGTTTTGTTTATAAAGCATCTCATGATCTAAAGGCGCCTTTGAGATCAGTGATGGGTTTGATAAAACTGGCAAAACTGGAATCTTCCGATGACAAGCAGCATGTTTACCTGGATATGATGAATAAAAGTGTTTTAAG
The DNA here is from genome assembly GCA_019746425.1 of Cytophagaceae bacterium. GTDB lineage: Bacteria > Bacteroidota > Bacteroidia > Cytophagales > Cytophagaceae > JAIERY01. Next base: position 2,482 of record JAIERY010000361.1, on the reverse strand, counting down.
CCTGGATTCATTTATAAAAGACCTGACTCAATTTTCAAGAAACAGCAGGATGGAGATTGAAGCCCGGGAAATAAAATTTGATGATATTATTAATGAGTCTTTCGGGAATTTAAAATTTATGGATAATGTAGAGAAAGTAACATTAAATAAGATTCTGAAGATTCATACCAAATTTTACTCTGACCTTACACGCTTGAGTACCATTTTTAACAATTTAATTTCCAATGCTTTCAAATATCATAGATTTGAAAACAATAATCCGTATATTAACATAATAATTGAAACTAACCCTGAAAGAGCCATGATTATAGTAGAGGATAATGGACAGGGAATTGATCAGATCCATCTTGACCGGGTTTTTGAGATGTTTTACAGAGCTTCTGAAACCTCCTACGGATCGGGGTTGGGTTTATATATTGTAAAGAATGCAGTCAATAAGCTTAATGGCACAATAAGGGTGGAATCAGCTGTAAATCAAGGCACTAGTTTTATTATAGTAATTCCAAATCTGATTAATAAAGCAGAAAAAAATGAAGGATAATGTTAATTATGTAATGCTGGTGGATGATAATGACACCGATAATTTTATCCATAAAAGGGTCATAGAGCTGACAGGCTTTGCCAATAACATTATTGTTAAAAGTTCGGGTAAAAGCGCCCTTGAATACCTGGATACCAATAAAAATAACCTAAGCATACTTCCTGATGTAATTTTTCTGGACATCAATATGCCTATAGTAGATGGCTTTGTTTTTCTCTATGAATATGAAAATTTCCCTGAGTCATTGCGACAAAAGTGTAAAGTGGTTATTTTATCGAGTTCCGATAACAAGAAAGATATAGATAGAATAGTGGACAATGAATATGTGATTAATTTTATTACAAAACCATTATCTGAAGAAGCTTTAGAAGATCTGAAAAAAATATTGTAGTTGAATTTAATGCTAAAAGGGCTTTACTTTTTCCTTTAGAATCTTACATATTTTTTTAAAGTACAGAATTGAGTGATTTTTTAATAAAGCATTAAAAAAAGACCCCGGATTCCGGGGTCTTTTTTTTTATGAGATAGATTGCTGTTGATGCTATTTAAGCTTTGCTTTCAGGTTATCGTCGATTGCAGCAAGGAATTCCTCTGTATACAGATAATGCTTACCATGGTCAACTTTATTTCCATGGATGCATACAGCAAGGTCTTTGGTCATTTTACCGCTTTCAACTGTTTCCACACATACCTTTTCCAGTGTCTGGCAGAAATTAATCAGCTCATTGTTTCCATCCAGTTTGCCACGGAATTCAAGACCTCTTGTCCAGGCAAAAATAGAGGCGATAGGATTAGTAGAAGTTGGCTTTCCGGCCTGATGGTCTCTGAAGTGACGTGTTACCGTACCGTGTGCTGCTTCTGCTTCCATAATTTTGCCATCCGGCGTAACCAGTACAGAAGTCATTAAGCCCAGTGATCCGAATCCCTGCGCTACTGAATCAGATTGTACGTCGCCATCGTAGTTTTTACAAGCCCATACAAATTTACCATTCCATTTTAAAGCGGAAGCAACCATGTCGTCAATAAGCCTGTGCTCATATACGATGCCTGCTGCTTCGAATTTTGCTTTATAGTCCTTATCATAAATTTCCTGGAAGATATCTTTGAAGCGGCCATCATATTTTTTTAAGATGGTATTTTTATTAGAAAGATATAATGGCCATTTTTTACTCAATGCCATATTAAAGCAGGAGTTGGCAAAACCTCTGATTGATTCATCGGTATTGTACATTCCCATAGCGACGCCATCGCCTTTGAAATTATACACTTCAAAAGTCTGAGGGGCTCCGCCGCCTTCAGGAGTGAAGGTCATAGTAAGTTTTCCTTTACCTTTGATCACTACGTCAGTCGCTTTGTATTGATCTCCGAATGCATGTCTTCCCACCACAATAGGAGCTGTCCAGTTTGGAACAAGTCTTGGTACATTTTTACAAACGATCGGCTCACGGAAAACAGTACCATCCAGAATGTTACGAATGGTTCCGTTTGGCGACTTCCACATTTGCTTCAATTTAAATTCTTTTACTCTTTGCTCATCAGGAGTAATGGTAGCGCATTTGATACCAACCTGATATTTTTTTATTGCTTCTGCAGCATCTACTGTTACCTGGTCATTGGTAGCATCGCGGTGCTCCATTCCTAAATCATAATATTTAATATCTACATCCAGGTAGGGAAGGATTAATTTATCTTTAATGAATTTCCAGATGATTCTGGTCATTTCGTCTCCATCCAGTTCTACTACAGGATTAGCAACTTTTATCTTTTTCATATTTTCAAAAAATTAAGGTTAATAGTCTTAAATAATGAGCCCCACAAAATATAATAAAATTGGGCAATAGGCAAGTAAATTGGCAGTTGGCAACCAGGGCTCCCGCATTTAAAAACCTTTGAAAATGAGCGTTCTAAATTCATCGCTTGCAGAAGCGACCATTCTTGTTG